>JAHJUC010000489.1 GCA_018829385.1 Alphaproteobacteria bacterium | reverse complement strand
TCGGGCCAGACGCCGGCGGCGACGGTGATGGCGACCAGACCGGCCAGCGCCATGGTTGCGCCGACCGGCAACGGGCTGAGGGCGGCCGCATCGGGGTCTCCGGCAGGTGCGGGACGCCAGTAGGCGAGCGCCCAGATCCGCCCGACGGTAATCGTGGTCAACAGCCCGGTCACCAGGATCGCGCCCGCCAGCCACCAGGCGCCGATGTCGAGCGAGGCCTTGACCAGCATGATCTTGGGCCAGAAGCCGGAGAACGGCGGCAGGCCGGCCACCGACAGGAACAGCATCAGCGTCATCGCCGCGATCAGGGAGTTCTTGGCATAGAGCCCGCCGGCCGAGGTCAGTTCGAAGCTGCCGCCAAGCCGGGCGGCGACGCCGACGGCGAAATAGAGCGCGGTCATCACCACCATGGAATGGGCGGCGTAGAGGATCGCGCCGGAAAGACCGGCCGGGCTGCCGAGCGCCAGTCCGGCCATCATCACGCCGATGCCGGAAATCACCAGGAAGCCGAGCGAACGGCGGATATCGTTCTGCGCCAGCGCGCCCATGACGCCGAGGATCATGGTCAGCGCCGCGGCAATGGCGATGAGGAAGGACAGCTCCTCGCGCTCGAACGGAAACAGCATGCCGAGGATCCGGAGCAGCGCGTAGATGCCGACCTTGGTCAAGAGGCCGGCAAACAGCGCCGAAACCACCAGCCGCGGCGTGTGGTAGGAGGCGGGCAGCCAGAAATTGACCGGGAACGCGGCGGCCTTCATGGCAAAGGCCAGCAGGAACAGCGTCACCAGCGTCATCAGCGGCGCGGTGCCGCGCAGCTCCGACGCCTTGATGGCGATGTCGGCCATGTTGAGCGTGCCGAACAGGCCGTAGAGATAGCCGGTTGCGACCAGGAACAGCGTAGTGGCGATCAGGTTGAGGAAGGCGTACTTGACCGCGCCGTCGAGCTGCTTCCTCTCGGAGCCGAGCACCAGCAGGCCGAAGGAGGAAATCAGCAACACCTCGAACCAGACATAGAGGTTGAAGATGTCGCCGGTCAGAAACGCGCCGAGAATGCCGGCCATGATCAGCATCAGGAACGGGTAGAAACCGTAGCGGCGGCCGGTGTCATCGACATCGCTGCGGCCGTAGATGCCGGCACCGAGCGCCACCAGCGCCGAGGTGGCAGCGAAGAAGGCGCCGAGCAGATCGACCGTAAACGATATGCCGAACGGCGGCAGCCAGCGGCCCATGGTCATGGTCAGCGTGCCACTCTGAAAGACATGCACGAGCAGCCCCAGCGTCATCAGCACCAGCAGCGCCAGCGCCGGAATGGCGATCAGCGGCTGCAGGTCGGTGCGCTTGCGCAGCATCAAGAGCACCGCGCCGACCAGGATGCACCAGATCACCGGGGCGACGATCAGCCAGTCGGCGGCCGCCACCGGCTGCATCACGTAAGCTACGGAAAGATCCTGGAGAGCTTCGCTTTTTCCAGCCATTGCCGGTCTCCCCTCAGTATCCGGACGGCGGGGTCTTGTCCCCCACCGGCTCGGCTACGCGCATGTCGTCGGAGCTGTCGGTCTCGAGTTCCTGGAAGGCGCGGTAGCCCAGCACCAGGAGAAACGCAAAGAACGAGAACGAGATCACGATCGCCGTCAGGATCAGCGCCTGCGGCAGCGGGTTGGCGGCGGCCCCCGTCAACGCATCGGCATCGCCCGGGATGATCGGCGGCACTTCGCGGGTGACGCGGCCCGCTGTGAAGATCAGCAGGTTGACGGCATTGCCGAGAATGGCGGCGCCCATCAGGATGCGGATGACGTGCTTGGACAGGAACAGGTAAATGGCGACGGTAAACAACGCGCCCACCAGGATGGCAAGGATCGGTTCCATCAGTCGCGGTCCCTTTCCTCAAGCGCCAGCGCTATCGACGAGATGGCGCCGACCACCACCAGATAGACGCCGACATCGAACACCAGCACGCTCGACAGCGGGATTTCGACACCGAACAGCACAGGGTAAATCCACAGGCCCGACATGTAGGGCACGCTGGCGAAGACCGAGAGCACGCCGGCCATGGCCGACATGAACAGGCCGAAGGCGGCGATCGCCATCGGGTGGAAATAGATGGCGCGGCGCACGGGTGCTACGCCGCAGGCAATGCCGTAGATCGCCAGCGCCGAGGCCGCGATCAGGCCGCCGATGAAGCCGCCGCCGGGCTCGTTGTGGCCGCGCAGCAGAACGAAGATCGAAAACAGCACCATGAGGCTGGTGAGATAGGGCGCGATCGAGCGGAAGATTACCGTACGCATGTCAGCTCACCTCCCTGCCCTGTGCGGGACCTTTTCCGGGGCGCCGGTCGGGATCGTTGTCGGCCACCGTGGCGCGCGGGGTGCGGATGCGGATCAGCGAGAGGATGGCTAGGCCGGTGACCATCACCACCGCGATCTCGCCCAGCGTATCCGTGCCGCGGAAGTCGACGATGATGACGTTGACGACATTGGCGCCGTGGGCGACGATTTTCGAGTAGGCCGCGAAGAAATCGCTGAGCGCGGTGTTGAACGGCTGCTGCGTCACCGCCATCAGATAGAGCATGAAGCCGCCGCCGCAGGCGATCGCCACACTCATGTCGACGACCTTCTGCAGGGTTGGCCGGTGATCCGAGGCGTGCAGTTTCAACCGGGTCATGACCAGCGCGAGGATGACCACCGCCAGGGTCTCGACCATGAACTGGGTGAACGACAGGTCGGGCGCGCCGAACAGCATGAAGATCAGCGCCACGGCAAAGCCCTGGATGCCGAGCGAGACGATTGCCGTCAGCCGGTCGCGGGCATAGATCACGGCGACCAGTCCGATCAGCACGATGGCCGCGACCACCAGTTCGTGGAACTGCGCGTCCTCGGGCCAGACCGGCATCGCCGGCCATTCGCCGTACCAGGCCATCGGCCCGATCAGGGCTGCGGCGATCATCAGGAAGGTGACGGTCATGTAGATGTCGAGGCGGCCGGGCTGGACAAGACGCGTCACCGCTACCGAGAGGCGCACCGCGCCGCTGATGAACTGGTCGAAGCCGCGGTCCGGGCCCCAGCCGATGGCCGCAAGCAGCCAGGCCATGCCGGCGCGCAGCCGGTCGAGCATGCGGTAGGCGATGACGCCGAAGGCGATGGTGACCAGCGACAGGATCAGCGCCGGGCCCATGTGCGGGATCACCGAGATGGTCACGGTTTCGGGCTGACCGGCAATGGCGCTTGCCATCGGCGAGGAGATGAAGCGGTGGGTGACAGGCGAGATCAGCGCCGCAACCAGCGCGGCGACGCCCAGCGTCAGCGGTCCGAGCCAGAGCAGCACCGGCCCCTCATGGGCGTGCTTGGGGGTCTTGACTTTCGGACCGAGGAACGGCTTCAGCGCCACGGCAAAGCCGATGACGAACATCAGGCCGTTTCCGACGACCGCCACGGCAACGAAGGCCAGCGACCAGGGATCGGTGGCCCAGAGCGCGTAGTAGATCTCCTCCTTAGCGAGGAAACCCAAAAACGGCGGCAGGCCGGCCATCGAGATCGCGGCGGCGAGTGCTGCGACGAAGGTCACCGGCATCGCCTTGCGCAGACCGCCGAGCTTGGTGACATCACGGGTGCCGGCCTCGTGGTCGATCAGGCCCGCGACCATGAACAGCCCGCCCTTGAACAGCGAATGCGCCACCAGATAGAGCACGGCGGCGGAAATCGCATAGTCCGAGCCGAAGCCGGTAAGCATGACCAGCAGGCCGAGCGAGGACACGGTTGTATAGGCCAGCATCAGCTTGAGGTCGGTCTGGCGGATGGCGAGAAGCGTGCCGACGATCAGCGTGGCGCCGCCGAAGACCGGCAGGATGGTCTCCCACCAGACGGTGTCGCCGAGCACCGGGTTGAGCCGCATCAGCAAATAGACGCCGGCCTTGACCATGGTCGCTGAGTGCAGATAGGCCGACACCGGCGTCGGCGCCTCCATGGCGTTGGGCAACCAGAAATGCAGCGGGAACTGCGCCGACTTGGAAAAGGCGCCGCCCAGCACCAGAAGCAGCGCCAGCAGGTAGAACGGGCTGCCGCGAAGCTCGTCGCCATAGTTCAGAAGCAGCGAGACCTGGCTGACGCCGGTGATGTTCCAGATCACCAGCAGACCCGCGAGCAGCGCCAGGCCGCCGCCGCCGGTGACCACCAGCGCCTGGATGGCGGCGCGGCGCGAGGCCTCGCGGCTGTGGTCGAAACCGATCAGCAGGAACGAGGTGATCGAGGTCAGTTCCCAATAGACAAACAGCATCAGGAAGCTGTCGGAAATGACGACGCCGAGCATCGCGCCCATGAACAGCAGCATGAACGAGAAGAACCGGCCAAGCTGGTCATGGCCCTTCAGGTAACCGCCGGAATAGAGAATGATCAGCGCGCCGATGCCGGAGATCAGCAGCGCAAAAGTCAGCGACAGGCCATCGATCAGCCAGGAAAAGCTGACATTGTAGGACGGCACCCACTGGAACCCGCCGGTAACGATGCCGCCGCCGGCGACTTCCGCAGAAAAGCCAAGAAAATGGATGAAGATCGCCGCCGGCGCCAGGGCGAGAGCCCAGGCTGCATTGTGGCCGAGACGACGTGTCAGCCACGGGGCAATCAGCGCCGCCAGAAATGGCAGCATCAAGACAATAAAAGTCGTTCCAGGCGCGCTGGCGCTCATCAATATTCCCCGGGGGACGGCCCTCTGAAATCCGCTTGACGCGGTATTGTGCCCGTCACTTAGTCATCCGTTCCGACAAGGACAAGGCAATCCTTTGCATTATTGGTGGAAAAGCAATGGCGCGGCGCCTCAATTCTGTGCCCTGCGGCAATCTAACCGATTTACCCTCGGCAGGGCCGCGGTCCCGACAGTCCTGCAACGGCACGATTCAAATTAGGTCAGTATTATTGACATATTTTCCGATTCGTGATCATTGTTGCTCGCAGGCCGTCCAGAACGCATTTTTGTTGCGCCCGGACAGGCCCGGCAGACCGAAACGAACAGGCATCACGGCAAAGCGGATTGGCGTGCGGCGGCCAGCGCCGGCCGCACTCGGGAGGATTGGACATGGGCACTCAGATGCAGGCTGACGCGACCGGCAGCACAGCCACCGGGCACGGGCTCGACTGGCCGGGACTTTTCGCCACACGGGCAGAGCGGATGAAGGCGTCCGAAATCCGCGAACTGCTGAAACTGCTCGACCAGCCCGACGTGATTTCCTTCGCCGGCGGCATTCCCGATCCGGCGCTGTTTCCGGCCGAAGCCTTTGGCGCGGCACTGACCTCGGCACTGACCGGCGACACGAAGGGCGCGGCGCTGCAATACTCGGTCAGCGAGGGCTACCGGCCGCTTCGCGACTGGCTCGTC
>JAHJUC010000488.1 GCA_018829385.1 Alphaproteobacteria bacterium | reverse complement strand
TTCGCGATCGAAAACGATCGTCGGCATGTCCAATGCTTCGATGATGGCCAAATCCGGACGAGCCTCATCGGCCGCCTTCTTTTCAGCCCGCGCGCGGGCGGCCGTCCTGTTCACCGGCCAGAGCAGCAGGCCCGCCGCAAAACCGCCGTAGCCGATCGCGGCCTGCCACGGCAGCAGGCCCGCGGGCACGGAGGCAAGGGCGGCCACGGCGCCCAGAGCAAGCGGAAGGATGTGGGCTCTTAAGCGCGAGGCCAGGCGAACCCGGGCATCGTCGCCTTCCTGCAGATGCTGTGTGTTTTCGACCATGGATTCCCCCGCCGGGACTTGCACGCGTCCCTGATGCTCTACTTGTTTAACCGCACAACTTGAAATCACAATGACGATGTGGCCTTTCAAGTGGGAAGCCGGCCCGCCCGATACGCAATCACGTGAAAAGGATGCCCAGAATGTCCAGTTCCAGAACCGAAACCGACAGCTTTGGCCCGATCGAGGTGCCGGCGGACAAATATTGGGGCGCGCAGGCACAGCGCTCGCTCGGCAATTTCAGGATCGGCTGGGAAAAACAGCCGCTTTCGATCGTCCGGGCTTTGGGAATCGTCAAGCGCGCCGCAGCGGAAACCAACATGGAGCTGAAGCGGCTCGATCCCGGGATCGGCGCCGCCATCGTGGCCGCGGCGCAGGAAGTGATCGACGGCAAGCTTGACGCGCATTTTCCGCTGGTGGTCTGGCAGACGGGATCGGGCACCCAGTCCAACATGAATGCCAACGAGGTGATTTCCAACCGGGCCATCGAGATGATGGGCGGCGAGATGGGATCGAAGAAGCCGGTGCATCCGAACGATCACGTCAACATGAGCCAGTCTTCCAACGACACCTATCCCACGGCCATGCACATCGCCTGCGCCGAGCAGGTCGTTCATCACCTGCTGCCGGCACTGAAACACCTGCACGCGGCACTCGACCAGAAAGCAAAGGCCTTTGCCGGGATCATCAAGATCGGCCGGACCCACACCCAGGATGCAACACCGCTGACGCTGGGCCAGGAGTTCGGCGGATACGCCGCGCAGGTGGCTTCATCGATCAAGCGGATAGAGATGACGCTGCCCGGCCTTTGTGAACTGGCGCAAGGCGGCACGGCGGTCGGCACCGGCCTGAATGCGCCGGTCGGCTTCGCGGAGAAGGTCGCCGAGCGCGTCGCCGCCATCACCGGGCTGCCGTTCGTCACGGCGCCCAACAAGTTCGAGGCGCTGGCCGCCCATGACGCGATGGTGTTCTCGCACGGCGCCATCAACTCGGCCGCAGCAGCGCTGTTCAAGATCGCCAACGACATCCGCTTCCTCGGCTCGGGTCCGCGGTCAGGCCTGGGCGAACTGGCCCTGCCCGAGAACGAGCCGGGCTCCTCGATCATGCCGGGCAAGGTCAACCCGACGCAATGCGAGGCTATGACCCAGGTCTGCGTCCAGGTGTTCGGCAACAATGCGGCCTTGAGCTTTGCCGGCAGCCAGGGGCATTTCGAGCTTAATGTCTACAATCCGGTGATGGCCTACAATTTCCTCCAGTCGGTGCAACTGCTGACTGACGCCTCGGTCTCGTTCACCGATAATTGCGTCACCGGCATCGAGGCGCGCGAGGACAACATCAAGGCGGCACTTGACCGCTCGCTGATGCTGGTGACCGCGCTTGCACCCACCATCGGTTATGACAATGCGGCGGCGATCGCCAAGAAGGCGCATGCCAACGGCACCACGCTGCGCGAGGAAGCTCTCAAGAGCGGCCTCGTGACAGCCGCCGATTACGACCGTATTGTCCGTCCGGAGGACATGACCCATCCCGGTTGAAACATCCGCGATGATGGGCCGTTTTGCAGATGAAGACCGTTTCCAGGGGAACACGTGATGAGCACCGATAAAACCAGCCGGGCAGTCGAGATCAAGGTCAACGGCAAGCTGAGGACCTTCGACATTGACGACCCAAAACTGCCGGACTGGGTCGATGACAATGCCTTCACATCGGACAACTATCCCTACAAGAAGAAGCTCGACGGCGACGAATACGAGGACACGCTCGAAGCGCTGCAGGTTGAACTGGTCAAGGTCCAGACCTGGCTCGGCGAGACCGGCAATCGGGTCATCGCTGTGTTCGAAGGCCGCGATGCGGCCGGCAAGGGCGGCTCCATCGGTGCGACACGGGCCTACATGAACCCGCGTTCGGCCCGGATCGTGGCCTTGCCGAAGCCAACCGAAACCGAGCGCGGACAGTGGTACTATCAGCGCTACGTCGATCATTTCCCGACATCGGGCGAATTCGTGATGTTCGACCGCTCCTGGTACAATCGCGCCGGCGTCGAGCCGGTGATGGGATTCTGCACGCCCGAGCAGCATGCGCATTTTCTCGAGGAAACCCCGCACTTCGAACGCATGCCGGTAAAGGCGGGCATTCATCTGTTCAAGTTCTGGCTCAATATCGGGCGCGAGATGCAGCTCAAGCGCTTCCACGACCGCCGGCACAGCAAGCTCAAATCCTGGAAGCTGTCGCCGATGGACATCGCGAGCCTCAACAAGTGGGATGACTACACCGAGATGCGCAACCTGATGCTCAAGGAAACACACACCGATCATGCGCCGTGGACCGTGGTGCGGGCCAATGACAAACGCCGGGCGCGGATCAACGTCATCCGGACCATCCTGACGGAACTGCCCTATGCCGGAAAGGACGAAGGCGCGATCGGCGCGATCGACGAGGCCATCACCGGCAGGGGAGCCGATGCGATCGGCGGCTGAACCCGGCTGCCATCGGCGGCGGAATTCGGCAAACCGCAGATATCGATCGGCAGCGACAAAATAATGCATCAAGTTTTGACGTTTACGTCAAGGGAAGGCATTGCAACCGGCATCGTGGCATTCTAAATCTTTTTAATACCGGAGTGAGGGAAGAGGGGCAGCAGCCAGTTCGCGGCATGCGCCCACAGCCGGATAAAAAGGGAGTGAGACATCATGAATACGACTGCTGCCAAAGACCGCATCTGGCTGGCATCCTACCCGCCAAACACCGCCGC
>JAHJUC010000487.1 GCA_018829385.1 Alphaproteobacteria bacterium | reverse complement strand
CCGGCGGTTCCCGTGTTTCACAGGCTTTCACATAATCACGGCGGAGGCCGCGGGCAAGACCGTCATTCGACCGCGTCGATCATCCGCTCGAGCGTTTCCAGCCTGTCGGCCTCACCCGGCGGCTTGTCCCAGCGCAGCCGGCTGATGCGGGGAAAGCGCATGGCGACGCCGGACTTGTGGCGGGACGAGCGGGCAATCCCCTCGAACGCAACCTCGAAAACCAGCCCCTGGTCGATGGCCGCGCGCACCGAGCGGACCGGGCCGAAGCGCTCGATGGTGTTGTTGCGGACATATTTGTCGATCTCGACGAGTTCCTCGTCGGTGAAGCCGAAATAGGCCTTGCCGACGGGGACGAGTTCGCCCGGCTCGCGCCAGACGCCAAAGGTGTAGTCGGAGTAGAAGCCCGAGCGTTTGCCATGACCGCGCTGGGCGTACATCAGCACCGCATCAATCAGGAACGGATCGCGTTTCCACTTGAACCATTCGCCCTTCGGCCTGCCCGGCAGATAGGGCGCGGCCTTGCGCTTGATCATCACCCCCTCGATCACCGGGAGCGGCGGATCCGCGCGGCGTGCGGCGAGATCGTCCCAGCTGTCGAAATCCAGCATCTCCGAGCAATCGAATCGTTCGGGGTTCAGTCCGGAGACGAAGGCTTCGAGCCGCAGGCGGCGTTCGGCAAATGGCGCCGCGCGCAGATCCTCGGCTCCGTCCTGCAGCAGGTCATAGGCGCGGAAGAAGGCCGGGTGATCGCGCAGCTGCCTTGCTGTCACGGTCTTGCGGTTGAGACGCTGCTGCAGGTCGGAGAAGCTGCCGGTCTCGACACCGCCGCCGGTGGGACGTGCCACCAGCAGTTCGCCGTCCAGCGCGCCATCAAAGGCGATGGCGTCGACGAGATCGGGAAATGCCGCGGAGATATCGTCGCCGGTGCGGGTGTAGAGCCGGCTGATACCGCGTTCCGAGGTCGCCTGAACGCGGATGCCGTCCCATTTCCACTCGGCGGCGAAATCCGCGGGATCGAGTTTTTCGAAGTCCCTGGCATCGATGGCATGCGACAGCATCACCGGGCGGAACGGCGCGGCGCCGGCATTGACCGGTTTCGGCCCCGAGCCCTCGAGCCAGGAAAACAGATCGGCATAGGGCGGGGTCAGCCCGTGCCACAGCTCCTCGATCTGGTTGACCTCGACCTTGCCGAAGGCGGCCAAGGCCTGCTTGATCAGCCGGCTCGACAGCCCCATGCGGAAGCCGCCGGTCACCAGCTTGAGCAGGGCATAGCGGCCCGGTGGATCGAGGCGGTCGAGCCAGGCCTCTACGAGGCCGGGACCCTCGCGCCGCGAGGAAGCCTGCAGGGTCTCGACCACTTCAGCCAGCCCGGGCGCATCGTTGCGGCCCGGGCGGATCCCGGACTTTTCCGGCCAGGCCAGCGCGATGGTCTCGGCCAGATCGCCGACATAATCATAGGAATAGCCGAACAGCTCGGAATCCATGCGCGACGAGATCAGTTCGCGCAGCTGCGCCGGCTTGACCGCGGGGATGTCGAGATCGCGGGCGATGGCGGCGAGCGCATAGCCGCGCTCCGGATCGGGAACCGTGCGGAAATAGTCCTGCAGCAGCGAAAGCTTGGCGTTGCGCGAAGGCGTGAAAGCCAGCATGTCGAGAAGGTCGGCGAAGCGGTTCACGGCTCAATCCCCCTCGTCTTCATAGCCGACCAGATGCAAGGGCCGCGCCGGAATGCCTCGCATGGCGCACCAGCGCACCAGTGCTTCCTCGCGGCCATGGGTGACCCAGACCTCGCCCGGCGCTACCGCCTCGATGGTGTCTGCCAGTTCGTCCCAATCAGCATGGTCGGAGATCACCAGCGGCAGTTCGACGCCGCGCTGGCGGGCCCGCGCCCTCACCTGCATCCAGCCCGAGGCGAAACTGACCAGCGGATCGGGAAAGCGGCGGGCCCACTTGTCGCCGAAGGCGGAGGGCGGGCCAAGCACGATGGCGCCGGCGAAATCGCCCTTGGCGCCGGCATCGACCGTGGCCGGGCGCAAATCGCCCAGCGCGATGCCACGGCTTTCGTAATAGTCGCAGAGTTTCTGCAGGGCGCCATGGATGTAAAGCGGCCGGTGATAGCCGGCATCGCGGATGAGGCGGATGACGCGTTGCGCCTTGCCCAGCGAATAGACGCCGACCAGATGCGCGCGGTCGGGATTGCGGCTGACGGATCGCAACAGGCGCTGGATCTCGTCCGCGGCACCCGGATGCCGGAACACCGGCAGGGCGAAGGTCGCCTCGGTGATGAAGACATCGCAGGCAACGGGTTCGAACGTGGCACAGGTGGGGTCGGGCCTCGGCTTGTAGTCGCCCGAGGCGACGATGCGCATGCCATCCCTCTCGACGGCGATCTGGGCAGAGCCGAGGACATGGCCGGCGGGATGAAACGTCACCGTCACGTCCCTGATGCGGATGGTCTCGCCCAGCCCGGCCGCCTGGGTGGCGCCGGCATGATCGGCGCCATAGCGGATCGCCATGATGTCGAGCGTCTCGGACGTGGCCAGCACATGGCCGTGACCGGCGCGGGCGTGGTCGGCATGGCCATGGGTGATCAGCGCCCGGTCGACCCCGCGCACCGGGTCGATGAAGAAATCGCCGGGCGGGCAGTAAAGCCCTTCGCGGCGGGGGATCAGCAGGTCTTCGGGCTTCATCGACATCCCGCATACGTAGGGCGACTTGAGCCCTTGTGAAAGAGCTTGCGTTTTTCATTGCCTGGCAGCATAGGCTGCGACGCAACCCCTGTTTGGTCCATACATGACATCCCACCAGCTTTCCTCTGGCGATCTGACTGCCGATCGCCGCGCCCACTATGCTCGTCAGTACGCCGAGGGCGGAGATATGAACGCAGCCGTGGAGCTGCAGATGCAGGCGCTTGAACTTGCGCCACACTGGGCTGCGGGCTGGCACCAGCTTGCCGGCTATCGCGAGAAGGCCGGGGATCTGGCCGGAGCGGCGGACGCATGGCGTCAGGTGCTGACCCTTTCGCCGGCGGATATTTTCGGCGCGAGTCTGAAACTGTCGCTGACCGGCCAGGCGGAGATGCCATCGACCCCACCGGCCGAGTATGTGGAAGCGCTGTTCGACGACTATTCCGACCGCTTCGATACGGCGCTCGTGGAAGACCTCGGCTATTGCGTGCCCGAACGGCTGAAAGCGCTGCTTGGCGAGGTCGGGGGCGAAGAGGCCCGGTTTGCCAGGGTGATCGATCTCGGGTGCGGCACCGGCCTTTTCGGCGAACGGATCCGGCGCATGACCTCCTGGCTCGAAGGCTATGATCTGTCGCAGGGCATGCTGGCAAAGGCCTCAGAGAAAAGTCTCTACGACCGGCTCGGCCAGGCCGATATCCTGCATGGCATTCCCGCCGCGCGGCTGCTGGGCGCGGAGCCGGCCGATCTGGTGGCGGCAGCCGACGTGTTTGCCTATTTCGGCGATCTGGACCCGGTCATGCAGGTTGCCACAAGCCTGATCGCGGATGGTGGACTGATGGCTTTCTCGCTCGAAGCTGGCGCCGAGGATTGCGACTGGCTGCTGCAGGCCTCGCTGCGCTATTGCCATGGCGAGAGGTATGTCCGGCAACTGCTCGACCGGCATGGCCT
>JAHJUC010000486.1 GCA_018829385.1 Alphaproteobacteria bacterium | reverse complement strand
CGGGGCTGGTCGTACAGCACAAGCAGGGGCGCGAGGTGTTCAACCGGGTTGACTACCCGGCCATGCGCCGGGTGCTGTCTTTCCTGACGTCCGAGTGCTGTTCCGGCGTGCGCGTGCAGGCGACGGAGGATGCCGCATGATGCCCTTGCATGTTTTTTCTGATCCAAAAACAACCATAAATCCGGATATTTAGTTATGGCCGCTGCAGACCTTTCCACCAGCAACCTATGGGCCAGCCTGCGGCATCTCTGGCAGGATCAGCGCGTCTGGCTTGCATCAGCATTGCTTGTTGCCGTGCTTGCGCTGTTCGATCCAACCCAGGCCGCGGACAGCGCGTTGTTTGCGGGCAGCGCGCTGATAGGCACTGCGTCGTTCCTGGTTCTGTCGATCGTGATTGCCGCCTGGGCGGGTGCGACCGGAGCGGACAATCTGATCGCCAAGGCCTTCATCGGCGCGCCGCTGATGATGATTGTCCTTGCTGCGTTGGCAGGCGGTGTTTCGCCGTTCTGCTCCTGCGGGGTGATTCCGCTGATCGCGGCATTTCTGGCGATGGGGGTTCCCTTGTCCGCCGTCATGGCCTTCTGGCTGGCCTCGCCGATCATGGACCCGTCGATGTTCGTGCTGACGGCCGGTGTGCTGAACATGGAATTCGCGGTCGCCAAGACGATGGCCGCTGTCGGACTGGGTCTGTTTGGCGGGCTGGTCGTCCATCTGATGGCGCGCGGCGGCGCGCTGTCGGATCCACTGCGCGAAGGAATCGGCAATGGCGGCTGCGGCGGGTCGAAGATCCGCGCGCCCAAACCCGTCGTCTGGCGGTTCTGGGAGGAACCCGAGCGGCGGGCGAAGTTTGCCAGCAATGCGCTGACCACGACACTGTTTCTGGCAAAATGGCTGACGCTCGCCTTCCTGCTCGAGAGCCTGATGCTGGCGTGGATCCCGGCGGAGACCGTTACTTCTGCGCTGGGCGGCACGGGTCTCATGCCGATCGCCATGGCGACTTTGGTGGGCGTTCCGGCCTATCTGAACGGCTACGCCGCGCTGCCGCTGGTGGGCGGCTTGATCGACCAGGGCATGGCGCCTGGCGCCGGCATGGCTTTCCTGGTGGCCGGAGGGGTAACGTCGATTCCCGCGGCGATGGCGGTCTGGGCGCTGGCCCGACCTCAGGTTTTCGCCCTCTACATCGGATTGTCGCTGACGGGCGCCTTCGCTTCGGGCCTGTTGTTCCAGCTCTGGGGCATGGCGTGAGGAGAACCCGATGCCGCTTTCTATCCCCGCCCGCCCAGCCGCAATCCGGGCGCCGGGCGCTCTTCGAGGATCTTGGCGCGGAAGCGATAGAGGGCGGCAGGGCGTCCGCCGGTGGCGGAGCTTGAGGCACCCGTCGGCTCCACCAGTTCTGCGCCTTCGACCAGCCGGCGAAAATTCTGCTTGTGCAGATGCCGTCCGGATATCGCTTCCACCGTCGTCTGCAGCTCGGTCAGGGTGAATTCGGGCGGCATCAGCTCGAAGATCACCGGGCGGTACTTGATCTTGGCGCGGAGCCGCTGCACGGCCGTGGCGGCGATGCGGCGGTGGTCAAAGCGCATGGCGCGGCCGAGCGGCGTTGCCAGGCCGGTCGATGTCACCCGCTGGTCGGCGACGGCTTCGGCGAGCAGGCCTGCCTCATACAACAGCTCGTAGCGATCGAGCACGCGCTCCTCGTCCCAGGGGAAATCGCCCAGCCCGAAAGCCAGCCGGATGCGCGCCTTGCGGCTCGGGCTCTGCGGCCGCACTGCGGGTTCTTCGGACCAGGGCAGCAACCGGGGCAGGATCGCCGAATCGAGCATCCTGGGCCTGCCGTCGCGCCAGTCCTCCCAGGGAAACAGCTCATACCAGTCGCGCCAGCGGGCGCCGGTGGCGTGCAGGGCTTCGGGGTTTTCGGCGTCGGCACGGGTCAGCGCCAGATAGCCGACGGACACCAGGTGCGGGCTCTCGTCCCTGCCGGCTTCATCAATGGGCATCTGCCGCCCGCGGTCGCCGAAGGTGTAGAGCTGCTCGACATAGCCCAGATGCAGCGCAGTCTGGCTTTCGACGCTTTCGCGCAGGCTGGCTTCGAAAGTCCGGTGGCGCGCCGGATCGAACGGACCGAAGGGAAGTCCGTCCGCCGGCCCGTCCCCGGGCGTGGCCGGGACAGTCAGGATGCTTGGCGTGCGGTTGGTGACGGCGACGATTGCCGCGTTCAGGCCAATGCGCAGGGGAGGGATGTCGTCAGCTTCCATGGCATCTGGCTCCGTGGCGTGGTCAGCCCTTGCTCTTGTCCTTGCGGCCCGACAGGTCGGGCGTGGCGGCGGGCACATCGTCGCCGGGACGCACCGCAAGGCAGATCCGGCCGCCCTCGAACGCATCGGCGCCGCGGCCGATGGCCTTGACGGCGCGGATCAGCCGTCCGTTGCGCCCCAGCATGCCGTCGCCGATTTCGACGAGCCGCGGATTGGGCGTGACGAAGGGCGATGCGGCGCGCAATCGTTCGGCCAGCGCCATCTCGTCCTGGTCCGGCTCCAGGGTCAGGGCGGTGATCAGGGCCGCGGCGGGGGAGCGGGAGATTCCCAGCCAGCAATGGATGACCAGCGGCGCGCGCTGGTCCCATCCTTGCGCGAACCGGACCAGCCGGTCGACATGGGCTTCGCCCGGCTCGGTCAGTCCCGGCCGGGCTTCGGCGATGTCGTTGAGGCCAAGCTTGAGGTGGCGGTTGTGGTCGATGACGGCGGGGCGATGAAAATCCTGGTTCTCGGCCAGCAGGCTCACCATTTCACGGGCGCCGTGCAGCACGGCGGATTCGGCGATCTGGTTGAGGCGGCAGATGACGATGTAGGGCAAGGATCACCCTTTCCCGGGGCGGCGCAGGGCCTCGATCGCCTCGAAGCGCTGAAGGAAGATTGTCTCGACCTCCGACGCCGGGCGCGGTGATATGTCTATCATATCCCGGCTGATCCCGCGCGGCGGCCCGAAGAAGGCGCGGGCTTCTTTCTCATCAAAACCCGCCAGCTCGGTTGCCTCGAAATAAGCGGCGATCCGGTCCGCGCGCTTGATCAGCGCCTTGATGTTTTTTGGCAGGACCGGGGGAAGTCCGAAACGGATATGGATGGCGGCCTCGAGCCTGGCTTCCACCGTCTTGTAGCCGCCGCCGACAACCGACTTGAACGGCGAGATCATGTCGCCGATGACGTATTCCGGTGCGTCATGCAGCAGCGCCAGCTGCAGGGTCTGCGGCGAGGCGACGGAAATCCGGCCGACAATCGCTTCCACCATCAGCGAGTGCTGCGCCACCGAGAAGGCATGATCGCCGCGGGTCTGTCCGTTCCAGCGCGCCACCCGCGCCAGGCCTTGCGCGATGTCGGATATCTCCACGTCCAGCGGCGAGGGATCGAGCAGATCCAGCCTGCGGCCGGAGAGCATGCGTTGCCAGGCGCGCGGGGCTTTTTCGATTGCGGGCATTGATCAGTGGTCCGAAGCGTTTGCGTCGCCGCTGTTAAAGGACAAACCGGTCCAGCCTGGCAAGGTCAATGTGACGGGGATGCCATCGAGCGTCAGCGCGACGCCCTGCGACAGGGCGTCGGCGACCCGGTCGGTGCGCACGATGGCAAGGCCCGACCTGCCGGCGACCGAGCCGAGGCTGCCTGCCGGCTTGTCGCCCGCCAGGATGCTGATCTCGGTTTCCGTGTCGGTTGCGGCGGGCAGGTCGGTTTCCGCCGTCAGCGTCGCCACCCGGCGCCGGGCGGTGCCGCGGTGCTGCATGCGGGAGACGACCTCCTGGCCGACAT
>JAHJUC010000058.1 GCA_018829385.1 Alphaproteobacteria bacterium | reverse complement strand
GCGCCGAGCAGCGAGGCGAGGGCGAAGGTGCGGATGCCGGCGGCACGGCGCAGCGGGCCCTCGCCCTTGGTGCGCTCGCGCTCGACGCCGATCAGCAGGCCGATGGCCAGCGCGACGGTGAAATTGATCCAGGGCGGCGGCGGCAGCATGGTCCCAAACTCCGGCAGCCCGCACGTGGCCTGCCCTCGGGAAGGTTTTGCGGCATCGGGGCGGGGGGGGCAAGGGGTTTGTAGAATGGGTGGCGCAGGATTGGACACTGGCGCCCTGACTTGCCGCCGGCCGGATTCCGCAAGCGCCGGCCGGCCAACCATGGGGCTTAGGTTAAACAGTGCCGCACGGGGAACGGCCAATCTTCGACGCGCCGATTTGCCGTCATCAGAAGTTCAGCCAACGCGGTGTTTCGGGCAGAAGGCCAGCCGCATTCCGAACCCCTCCCGGGATTCACCTGATGCGGCGGGTCAGGCTGAGGCGGAGTTGCTTTTCGACTTCGATGATGGCGAACAGAGCCACGCCGACGCCGACGATCAGGACCCCGTCGAGGAGGGGCACGGCCTCGGTGGCGAAGATGCGCTGGAGCGGCGGCAGAAAGGTGATGGCGAACTGGGCCAAGGTGATGGCGATGACGCTTGCCCAGATGACCCTGGTGCCGCGCAGGCCGGACCATGTCAGCGACGAGCCATAGAGGTTGCGGACGAAGAACAGGTAGAAGATCTCCATCACAACAAGCGTGTTCATCGCCATGGTGCGGGCGAGATCGAGCGAATGGCCACGGTCGGTGGCGTAGGCGTAGATGCCGAATACGCCGCCGAAGAACAGCAGGGAAACCAGCACGATCTGCCAGGCGAGACGACCGGTCAGGATCGGCTCATGGCGCGGCCGCGGCGGGCGGCGCATGGTGTTTTCCTCGGTCGGCTCGAAGGCCTGAGCCAGACCCAGCGTCACCGCAGTGACCAGATTGATCCAAAGGATCTGGATCGGCGTGATCGGCAACGTCATGCCGAACAGCAGGGCCACGATGATGGTCATCGCCTCGCCGGCATTGGTCGGCAACGTCCAGCCGATCACCTTCTTGATGTTGTCATAGACGGTGCGGCCCTCGCGCACGGCGGCCGCGATGGAGGCGAAATTGTCATCCGCAAGCACCAGCTCGGCCGCCTCCTTGGCCGCCTCGCTGCCCTTCAGTCCCATGGCGATGCCGGCATCGGCGCGCTTGAGCGCCGGGGCGTCATTGACGCCGTCGCCGGTCATGGCCACGGTCAGGCCATGCGACTGCAACGCCATCACAAGGCGCAGCTTGTGCTCGGGACTGGTGCGGGCGAAGATGTCCGTGTCGAGCACGACAGCGGCAAGGCCTGCGTCGTCGAGCGCGTCGAGATCGGCACCGGTCAGCACCTTGTCCGGGTTCTCTATGCCGATCAGCCCGGCAATCGCGGCGGCGGTCAGCGCATGGTCGCCGGTGATCATCTTGACCCTGATGCCTGCCTGGCAGCAATCGGCGACCGCGGCGATCGCCTCCGGCCGCGGCGGATCCATGAGGCCCACCAGACCGATGAGGGTGAGCGGGCCCTCGACATCGGCGGGTTCCAGCAGGATCTGTGCGTGCGGCGCCACGGCGGTGGCTATCGCCAGCACCCGCTGACCGTGTGCGGCCATGCCGTCGGCAAGCGACTGCCAGTGGGCTTCATCGAGCGGTTCGTTCTCGCCCGACGCGCCGCGCTGTTCTGCGCACATGGCGAGCACCCGTTCGGGCGCCCCCTTGACGAAGATGTCCGCCCGGTCGGGATGATCGTGATGCAGCGTCGCCATGAAGCGGTGCCTGGCGTCGAAGGGGATGGTGTCGGTGCGGGTGCGGCCCGAGAGTTCCTGGCGGACATCGACGCCAATCTTTCCGGCCATGGCCAGAAGCGCACCTTCCATCGGATCGCCTTCCACCGCCCAGAAGCCGTCGCGCCGGTGCAGCGAGGCATCGTTGCAGGAGGCGGCGGCGCGCGCCAGCTCGGCGAGGTGGACATGATCGAGCCCCCTGACCGGCGCATCGGCAAGCAGGATCTCGCCATCCGGTGCGTATCCTTCGCCTCCGAGGGCAAAGACCTGGCCCGCCACGGCAACAGAGGCAACCATCATCTCGTTGCGGGTCAGGGTTCCGGTCTTGTCGGTGCAGATGACCGAGACAGAGCCCAGTGTCTCGATCGCCGGCAGGCGGCGGACGATGGCGTTGCGTTTCGCCATCGCCTGGACGCCCACGGCAAGCGTAATGGTGAGAACGGCGGGCAGCCCCTCGGGGATGGCTGCCACCGACAGGCTGACCACGGCCATGAACATGTCGGTGAAATCGTAATGCTCGACGAAATAGCCGAAGGCCAGGAGAATGGCGGCGATGATCAGGATCAGCACGGTCAGCCATTTGGCGAAGACATCCATCTGCTTGACCAGCGGCGTGGTGAGAACGTCGACCGTTGCCAGCAGCCCGCTGATGCGCCCGATCTCGGAGCCAGCACCGGTCGCCGTCACCACGCCGCGCCCCTGCCCGCTGGTGACCAGCGTTCCGCTGAAGGCCATGCACAGGCGGTCCCCGAGCGCGGCATCGGCGCTGACCGGCATGATGGTCTTTTCCAAGGGCAGGGATTCGCCGGTCAGGATTGCTTCCTGGATCTGCAGGCCATGGGAGCGGATCAGCCTCATGTCCGCCGGCACCTTGTCGCCCGCCTCAAGCAGCACAAGATCGCCGGGAACCAGGGCCTCGCCGTCAACGGTGCGGCGTTCGCCGTTGCGCAGCACGGCTGCGTGCGGGGCCAGCATGCGGCGGATCGAGTCCATCGCCTTTTCGGCCTTGCCTTCCTGGACAAAGCCGATGATGGCATTGGCAATCACGACCGCCAGGATGACGGCCGAGTCGATGTAGTGTTCAAGCGTCAGCGTAATGACCGCAGCGACGAGCAGCACATAGATGAGGATATTGTGAAAATGCGACAGAAACCGCAGCACCACCCCGCGCCTGGGGGCTTGCGGCAGGCGGTTCGGACCATGGGCCTGCAAGCGAGACGCGGCCTCGTCATGGGACAGGCCCGCGGCACTTGTCCCGAGCGCTTCCAGCGAAGCGCCGACGTCCATCGCATGATAGGTCCTCTCGTCCATGTCCGGTTTCCCTCATCATTGTTTGTCTTGGATTTTTTAGCCCGCATGCATGAGGGCGACCATGATCTTCATCAATTGATTACACTCACGCAGGGCGGCCGCGAACAGGGGCCAGCGGGCCTTCCCTCTGTCAGCCGGATTTCAAATTCCCGTCCGCCGGTGTAAACCCATCCCCCTACTCTCCACACTGACCACCGAGACCCCGTCATGAAAGCCATCCTCTACGAAGCCTTTTCCGCGCCGCCGAAGCTGGTCAATTTACCCGATCCGGCGCCGGAGCCGCACGGGGTGGTGGTGAAGGTGGAGGCGACGGGGGTCTGCCGCAGCGACTGGCATGGCTGGGTCGGGCATGACCCGGATATCCAGCTTCCGCATGTGCCCGGTCACGAGCTGGCCGGCACGGTCGCCGCCGTCGGGCGCGAGGTCACGCGGTGGCGAGTGGGCGACCGGGTGACGGTGCCGTTTGTCGGCGGTTGCGGGCATTGCCCCGAATGCCATGCCGGGCACCAGCAGGTGTGCGACCACCAGTTCCAGCCCGGGTTCACCCATTGGGGATCGTTCGCGGAATATGTCTCGATCCACCGGGCCGATCTCAACCTGGTGGCGTTGCCCGAGAGCCTGGATTTCGCCACCGCGGCGAGCCTCGGCTGCCGCTTCGTCACCTCGTTCCGCGCCGTGGTCGACCAGGGCCGGGTGTCGGGCGGCGAGTGGCTGGCGGTGCATGGCTGCGGCGGGGTGGGGCTATCGGCGGTGATGATTGCGGTCGCCTCAGGCGCGCAGGTGGTGGCGGTGGATATTTCCGGGGCGGCGCTGAAGCTCGCGCGGGAGCTCGGTGCCGTGGCAACGGTCAACGCGCGGGAGGTGGACGATGTCGCGGCCGCGGTGCGCGAGATCACCGACGGCGGGGCGCATGTGTCGCTTGATGCGCTCGGCGCGGTGAGCACGTGCGTCAACTCGATCAACTCGCTGCGCAAGCGTGGGCGTCACATCCAGGTCGGGCTGATGGCGGGCGAGCACGCAGCACCTCCGGTGCCGATGGGGCGGGTGATCAGCCACGAACTGGAAATTCTCGGCAGCCACGGCATGCAGGCGCACCGCTACGGCGCGATGCTGGCAATGATCGAGGCGGGGCGGCTGAAACCCGAACAGCTGGTGGGGCGGAAAATCAGTCTCGAGAAATCGATCGAGGCGCTGATGGGCATGGACCGGTTCGAGGGCGTCGGCGTGACGGTGGTCACCGAGTTCTGAGGCCGGGCGCCTTCGCCGGGCATGCGGTCAAGATGCTGCAGGCGGAAAGGACCCCTCCGCACAGGCGGGAGGGGTCGGGCCGGCGGTCAGAGCAGGACGATGGTGGAGTGGCCGCCGCCCCGGCGCAAGGCGTGCACCGGGGCGAGCGCGGGATCGTTGATCCAGGCCAACGCGGCGGCGCGTTCCGGGAAGGCGAGAACGGCCGCAAGCGTGGGCAGGTCCGGGCCACCTTCGAGCAGATCGAGATCGGCAGAAGCCTGCAGCACGGAGCCGCCATGGCGGGACAGGGCGTCGGCGGCCTTTTCGCGGTATTGCGCCAGACTCTCCGGCGAGGTGACGGTCATGGTGACGATGGCGTGGGCAGTCATGGCAAGAACTCCTTTGCTTTGCGGATGGAGCCTGATCTAGCCGACGCAGGCCTGATCGAAAATTATCGACACGTGCACAATGATTGTGCAAAAACGCACAGATGATGATTGAATGGAGCGACCTTCGTTACGTGCTGGAGACTGTCCGCCACGGCGGGCTGAGCGGCGCCGCACGGGCGCTGGGGGTGAACCACGCAACGGTGGCGCGGCGGATCCAGGCAGCCGAACAGGCCTGCGGTGCGATGCTGTTCGACCGGCTGCCGGGCGGCTATGCCCCGACTGAGGCCGGGCTGGAAGCGGCGCGGACCGCCGAGGCCATGGAATCGGCCAGCGCCGGACTGAGCCTGTCGATCGCGGCGCGCGACCAGCGGCTGAGCGGGCCGCTGACGCTGACCGCGCCGCAACTGATCGTCGAACGGGTTCTGGCGCCGTTGCTGGCCGAGTTCTGCGCTGCACATCCGGACATCGATCTTCGGCTGCTTGCCTCCAACGAGACGCTGAACCTGTCGCAACGGCAGGCCGACGTGGCGATCCGGATATCCGACGCGCCGGTGGACACGCTTGTAGGCACCCGCGTGGCCGAGCAGCGGGCGGCGATCTATGTCAGCCACGGGTATGCCCGGCAGCTCGCCGCCAGCCCACGGCCGCGGCTCGACTGGATCCGGTTCTCGCACTGGCCCGGGATTCCCGACGATCTTGGCGAGGCCTGGCCTGAGCGACGGATTGCACTCACTGTCGATGACATGGTTGCGGCCATCGGCGCGGTGCGGGCGGGGATCGGTGCAACCCGGATGCCATGTTTCCTGGGCGACACCGATCCGGCCCTGACCCGATTGCCGGATGTTGCGCTGTTTGCCTATCCCGGCGTCTGGGTGCTGACCCACCGGGACCTGCAGCGTGTCAAACGCATCGAGACCTTCATGACTTTCACCTCGGCACGGCTGCGCCAGTTGCGGCCGCTGTTTGCGGGCGACCAACGGAACTGACCGCGGCGCGGCAAGGCTGCAGGCCTTACACCGCATTCCGGCGGGAAACCTGGCGTGCGCGGAACCAGGCCGGGGCTGAGGCGTTTCCTTTCCAGGAAAGGAGACTGCCATGCAAATCAAAACCTGGCGAACCCGAACATGGATTGCACTGCTGATTTCCCTGCCGGTCAACGCCGTGCTGTT
>JAHJUC010000485.1 GCA_018829385.1 Alphaproteobacteria bacterium | reverse complement strand
CGGATTGCCGGTGATCACGGTCTTGTCCGCGTACCGGCCCTGGCCTTCGGGCAGGAAGCCGCCGGCAATCGCCTTGACCCGCGAGGCCAGCGCCTTGTTGGCGCGGCCCATGACCGCGTTCTGTTCATGCAGCATCGTCGGCAAACCGGCATTCGAGGCCGCAAGCAGCGGCGGGATCGTCGGATAGCCGCCAAAGCCGATCACCGCGTCGGGCCGGATTTTCCGGATCAGGGCTCCGGCCTCGCGCACGCCCTTGAACAGGGTCCACAGCGACTTGATCACCTTGAGGGGGTTCTTCGAACCGATCGTTGCCGACCGCACGACATGGATCTCGGAGGCCGGGAACTTGCCCGAGAACCGCTCGGCGCGGCTGTCGGTGACCAGGTGCACCCGGTGCCCACGCGCCGTCAGTTCGTGCGCCAGCGCCTCGGCCGGGAACAGGTGCCCGCCGGTGCCACCCGCCGACAGCAGGAAAAGCTTGTTCTTCGCCATCGCCCTATTCCGCCGCCACGCTCGCCACCGGCCGGTAGACCGTGCGCGGCTGGGCCCGGCTTTCGGGCCGGCGCCGGGTCAGGGCCAGCACGAAGCCGGCGGTGATCGACACCGCGATCATCGACGAGCCGCCATAGGAAATCAGCGGCAGCGTCATGCCCTTGGCCGGCAGCAGTTCGAGATTGACGCCGATATTGATGAACGACTGGAAGCCGATCAGGAGCGACAGCCCGGCAACCGCCAGGCGGGTGAAGTCATCCTTCTCCTGGCCGGCGCGGATCAGCCCGCGAATGACCACGAAGCCGAACAGCATGACCAGCACCATGCAGAAGATGATGCCGAATTCCTCGGCCGCGACGGAAAAGACGAAGTCGGTGTGGCTGTCGGGCAGGATCCGCTTGATGGTGCCCTCGCCCGGCCCCTGGCCCAGCCAGTCGCCGCGGATGATCGCCTCGCGCGCAGTGTCGACCTGGAAACTGTCGCCTTCGCCGAACAGGAAGCCGTTGATGCGTTCAGCCACGTGCGGAAACATGAAATAGGAGGAGATGAAACCGAGGATCGCAACCCCGCCCAGGAGCATGATCCACAGCCAGGACATGCCCGCCATGAAGAACATGCCGCCCCAGACCGCAGTCGTCAGCATGGTCTGCCCCAGGTCGGGCTGGGCCACCAGCAGCGCGGCAACGATGCCGAACAGGATGATGGCGAACAGGTTGCCGGGAATTTCGGGATGCCGCGAGCGCTCCGAGAACAGCCAGGCGCAGATCACCACGAAGGCGGGCTTCATGAATTCCGACGGCTGGACCGAGATCCCGAGGATCGAAATCCAGCGCCGCGATCCCTTGATCTCGACGCCGAAAAACAGGGCCAGGATCATCATCAGGATGGAAGCCATCAGCAGCAGCAACGCCAGCCGCCGCACCTGCCGCGGGCTCAGGAACGACACGCCGACCATCACGATCAACGCCGGCAGCAGGAACAGGCCATGACGCTCGACGAAATGAAAGCTGTCGAGCCCCAGCCTCTCGGCCACCGCCGGGCTGGCGGCGAACGACAGCATCAGGCCGATCCCCATCAGCCCGACGAAGACCGCCAGGAACAGGCGGTCGATGGTCCAGAACCAGTCCGCGACCGGTCCACGTTCGACGCGGCTAACCATGGCACTCTCCATTGTTTTCTACATCGATGAGCATGTCGGTATCATCAAGCGCTGACACGAGGCTTACGAAGGCGTCGCCCCGGACCTCGAAATTGCGGAACTGGTCGAAGCTGGCGCAGGCCGGCGACAGCAGCACAGCAGGCATTTCCGCCGCGTCCAGTGCCGCGTCGCGCGCAGCCGCGGCCACGGCCTGGTCCAGCGTGCCCGAGATCTCGAAAGGCGCATGCGCGCCGATGGTGGCGGCAAAACCGGCCGCCGCCTCGCCGATCAGATAGGCCTTGGCAATGCGCGGGAAGAACGGCTCCAGAGAAGCGATCCCGCCCTCCTTCGGCAAGCCGCCTGCGATCCAGTAGATATGCTCGAAGCTCTGCAGCGCCGGTGCTGCGGCTTCCGCATTGGTGGCCTTTGAATCGTTGACGAAGACCACACGTCCGCGCCGCGCCACCGGCTGCATCCGGTGCTTGAGACCCGGGAAGACCGCGAGACCGGCGCGGATCTCGTCGACGCTGAGCCCGACCGCCAGGCAGGCGGCGATGGCGGCGGCGGCATTCTGCGCATTGTGCGCGCCGCGCAGCGTGGCAATGCCGCTCAGGTCGGCCAGGTCGTCAACCGCCCCGTCCCGCGCCCGGCGGATCAATGATCCTTGCGCGAACAGGCCCTCGCTGAGCGCATGGTCCTTGGAAATCCGCTCGACCGTCCGCCCCTGGCTGACAAGCCTGTCGGCGATGCCGCGGCACCAGTCGTCGTCAACGCCGATGATGGCGACATCGCTCTTGGCCACAAGCCGCTCCTTGACCTCGGCATAGTGCTGCATTGAGCCGTGCCGGTCGAGGTGATCCGGCGTCAGGTTGAGCAGCAGGCCGGCGCTCGGATCGAGCGAGGGCGCCAGGTCGATCTGGTAGGAGGAGCACTCGACAACGTGCACCCGGTCCGGCGCGGGCGGCGCCAGCGTCAGCACCGCCGTGCCGATATTGCCGCCGAGCTGGGCATCGCGGCCCGAATCGGCGATCAGATGCGCGATCAGCGCGGTGGTGGTCGACTTGCCATTGGTGCCGGTGATGGCGATGAACGGACTGCCCGGCGCATGCGCCCGCCGCTCGCGCACGAAGATCTCGACATCGCCGATGATCTCGACGCCGTGGCTGTTGGCCAGTTCCGCGCTCCAGTGCGGTTTCGGATGGGTCAGCGGCACGCCCGGCGCCAGCACCAGCGTGTCGACCGAGGCCCAGTCGAGTTCACGCAGATCGGCGACCGGAATGCCCGCGGCCCGCGCCGCGTCAACCTGGGCCGGATTGTCGTCCCAGGCCGAGACATCGGCCCCGCCGGCTGCAAGCGACCTGGCGGTGGCGAGCCCCGAGCCGCCCAGGCCGAAGAGCGCCACGCGTCTGCCGCGAAATGTCG
>JAHJUC010000484.1 GCA_018829385.1 Alphaproteobacteria bacterium | reverse complement strand
TTCGGAATGCCAGGCAAACAGCTCGCGGTTGTTGGCGGCGTAGACGTCCGGTTCCTTGGCAACGAACGCGCCCCAGAAGACGCCGACCAGCGAATACTCCTTGAGCAGCACCAGATTGACCGGAAGCTTGGGGATCTCGCCCGAAGCAAAGCCCACGACCAGAAGGCGGCCATTGCGGGCCATGGCGCGTGCGGCGACGTCGAAGGCCGCACCGCCGACCGGATCGAAGGCGACATCGACGCCGCTCGGCGCCTCTTGCTTGAGCGCGTCGCGCAAACCGTCATAGGGCAGGGCGACGTCCGCGCCGGCTTCGAGGCAGGCCTGTTGCTTTGCCTCGCTCGAAGCAACGGAGATAACGCGGGCGCCCATGGCCTTGCCGATGGAGATGGCGGCCAGACCCGTGGAGCCTGCTGCGCCAAGCACCAGCAAGGTCTCGCCCGGCTGCAGGTTTGCGCGCTGTTTGAGCGCGTGATGCGAGGTTCCCCAGGCGCACATCAGCGCGCAGGCGTCAGCGAAGCTCATTGTTCCGGGGATCGGGAAGACGCGGTTTGCGGGTGCGAGCACCTTTTGTGCATAGGCGCCGTTGCTGAGCATCACCACCACGCGGTCGCCAGGGCTGACGTGGGTGACGTTGCGGCCGACCGCCTCGACGATGCCGCCGGCTTCCATGCCCGGAACAAACGGCGTCTCGGGCTTCATCTGGTAAAGCCCCTGCACCAGCAGGCCGTCGGGGAAATTGACTCCGATGGCTTCGGCCCGGATCACGACCTCATCGGGACCGGGTTCGGGATCGGGATCGGGCAGATCGCGGAATTCCAGATTGGAAAGCGGGCCATATTCGGGACAGACAATAGCCTTCATGACCGATCACACCTTTTCCTGCGTGTAGCGCTTGAGTTCGGTGCGCGCCACCTGGCGGCGGTGCACGGCGTCGGGGCCATCTGCAAGCCTCAGCGTGCGAAGGTGGGTCCAGCTGCGGGCCAGCGGCGTGTCCTGCGAAATGCCCTGGGCGCCGAACATCTGCACCGCCTCGTCGGTGACCTTGAGCGCCACCCGGGGTGCGACCACCTTGATCTGGCTGATCCAGGGGGCTGCCGCGACGGCGTTGCCCTGATCCATCATCCAGGCGGCCTTCAGGCACAGAAGCCGGGCCTGTTCGATCTCCATGCGGCATTCGGCGATGATATCGTAATTGGCGCCGAGCTGGGCCAGTTTCTTGCCGAAAGCCTCGCGTTCGAGCGAGCGCTTGCACATCAGCTCAAGCGCCATCTCGGCCTGGCCGATCGCCCGCATACAGTGATGAATGCGGCCCGGTCCGAGACGGCCCTGGGCGATCTCGAAACCCTTGCCTTCGCCAACCAGCAGATTGCTCGCCGGGACCCGGACATCGGTGAACTTCAGATGGAAATGGCCATGCGGCGCGTCATCCTGGCCATAGACCTGCATCGGCCGCAGCTTCTCGATGCCGGCGGTATCGGCAGGCACGAGGATCATCGAATGACGGGCATGCTTGGGGGTGTCGTCGCCGCCGGTGCGGACCATGACGATGTAGATCTTGCAGCGCGGATCGCCGACGCCCGATGCCCACCATTTTTCGCCATTGAGCACGTAGTCGTCGCCATCGCGGACGCAGGCCATCGAGACATTGGTGGCGTCGGACGACGCGACGTCCGGCTCGGTCATCAGGTAGGCGGAGCGGATTTCGCCGTTGAGCAGCGGTTCGAGCCACTGCTTCTTGTGCTCGGCGGTGGAATAGCGGTCGAACACCTCCATGTTGCCGGTGTCGGGCGCCGAGCAGTTGAAGGTCTCGGCGCCGAGATGCGCCTTGCCCATTTCCTCGGCGAGATAGGCATATTCGACGGTTGTCAGCCCCCGGTCGGATTGGGTGCGCCATAGGTTCCACAGGCCGCGTTGCTTGGCCTTGGCCTTGAGCCCTTCGAGAATTTCGGTCTGGCGCGGTGTATAGCTCCAGCGGTCGCCCTTGGCGCCGACCTCGGCGAGAAATTCCTCGTCAAGCGGCATGATCTCGTTGCGGACCATGTCGCGCACGGCTTCGAGAATGGGTTCAAGATGCTTGGTGATGCCAAGATCCATCGGCTTAGCTTCGGTCATGGAAATCCTCCTCCAGATGTGTGTTCAGGGCATCTCGCCCCTGTAGCCAAGAAGCCTGATCGCGTAGAGCACACACTCGTCGGCAACGGCTTCGATCTCTCTTTCGTCCTGGCCCTTTCGCGGCGTGAACCAGACGATGGGTCCGTTGATGCACATGAAGACCGAGTTCAGCGCGATCTTGATGTTTGCGTAGGCAATGTCGCCATCCGCCATGGCCTGCTCGAGCACCGTGCGGAAGTGATCGGAATAGGCGTCGCGCAAGGCGGCCAGCTGTTCGAGTTCGGCATGCTCGTTGGCGGGCATGGTACCATGCCTGAGCATGTCGACCCCCTGGCCGACGACGTTCTGGAAAGCCTTGGTCCGGATCACGCACATGACATGCGCCTTGAGCACGGCTTTCAGGCGCTCGATGGCCGGCATGTCGCGCTCGAGGATCGGCTCTATGGCCTGAAAGTTCATCAACATGCCGGTGCGATAGACATCGAGGAACAGTTCCGCCTTGGAGGCGTAGTGGTGGTAGATGCGGCCCTTGGTCGAGAAAATCCGGGCCGCGACCTCGTCGAGACTGGTGGCGGAGTAGCCGCGCGCCTCGAAACACAACGCGGCCCCCTCCATGATTTCCATGCGGGACAGATCGGTGTCGCTCTGACGCCTGTATTTGGTCGATCGCGCCGCGGTCGCCATTGCTTGCCTGCCTGTGTCCTGTCTCGCGGCATTCGCGCCGGTTGATGCGAAGAATATTTTCAAACCGTCTTGCAGTCTGGGAAGACTTGAACATACTATCGAGTATGTTGTCAATCGACGAGACAACGCTATTGTCAGGAGGCGATGCGAAGGCGGGAACGCTTTCGATCGCGCGGGGAGTGAGATACGATGAGTGAAGCGAGCGACAGCTATCTGGGCAGTCTTTTCGGAGTGAACGGCAAGACGGCACTGGTCACCGGAGGCGCCACCGGGATTGGCCGGATGAT
>JAHJUC010000483.1 GCA_018829385.1 Alphaproteobacteria bacterium | reverse complement strand
GGTGTCGCGCGAGGCCGGGATGTTGCCCTGTTCCTTGAAGAAGTCACCCACGCCCTTGAGGAATTCCGGGGTAGCCTTGCCGAGCCACTTGTCGGAAAGTTGCGCCTCGACGGTGGGGAACTGGAAACCCTTCAGGGTGTCGGCCGCATCGGCTTCGCTCATGCCGGCGTCCTTGGCGATGACCGGCAGCATTTCCGCCGAGTCGGTGAGCCACTTGGCGTTCATGTCGGCTGTCACCTTGAGGAACTTGGCGAGAACCTCGGACTGTTCGGCAGCAAACGAGGCCGGAACCGAAGTGACGTCGTAGACCGAAATGCCGATCTCGTCCTTCTCGGCGCCGGTGAGCAGCACGTTGCCGTGTTCGAGCGCGCGGCGCAGCGAACCGCCCCAGCCACAGAACATGTCGAGGCTGCCCTGTGCAAACGCGGCCGCACCATCCGGCGGAGCCATGTCGACCACTTCCATGGTCGAGACGTCGACGCCGAAGTGCTCCATCTGCTTGAGGAAGCCGTAATGGGCGGCCGTTCCGATCGGCACGCCGACCTTCTTGCCCTCGAGTTCCTTGGCGCTGTCCTTGGTGATCTCCAGGTCGGTCTTGACCACGCAGTTGTCGTTGTCATTGTAGACCACGGCGATGTCGGCGACCTGCAGGTCCTGTCCGGCGGAGGTGGCGACGACGAACGGCGGCACGCCCTGGCTGACCGAGATCTGGACATCGCCCGAGGCCATCGCCGCCGACATGGCGGTTCCGGCATCAAACGACTTCCAGTTGACCTTCATGCCGAGCGCCTCGTCGTACAGACCCTTGACCTTGGCGTACTGGAACGGCATCGGCCATTCCAGGAAGTAGGCAACCGTGATTTCTTCGGCCTTGGCGACCGATGCGGTGGCGACCATGGCGATGCCGGCCAACAATGCGGAAATTCTTGATGCAGCTTTCATGTGATGCTCCCTGTCCGGGCCGGCATGACGCCAGCCTTTCGATTGCAATTCATTGCCGGGCGATCCTGCGGTCTCCGGCGCCGTTCCCGTTTTCTTGGCGTTCTTTTGCAGTCATCTTGCGCCAACAGGGCCAAGTCGATCAAGTCGGTGTTCAAAGCCATAGCGCCAATTTGTCCGATAACATTGTACCAGTTTGGCTTCGCCGATGCAGGCCATTGCTTTTGTTCGGCTTTTTCTGGCCATATGGCTGAGTAGCCACTGGCCCTATTCTCTTGCCAAGCACTTCGGCGATGGTTTTGCTGCCGGAGGGGATGGTTTTCCTGCCGGAGGCTTGGCCATCACCATTTTTCCCGGGAGGGACCGCTCATGAACCTGCCTATCCAGACCAACGACATCCAGGCGGTTATCGAGGCCGATCGTGCCCATGTCTGGCATCACCTGATCCAGCACAAGCCGTTTGAAACCATCGATCCGCGGATCATGGTCGAAGGCCGTGGCATGCGGGTCTGGGATGCGACAGGCAAAGAACATCTCGACGCCGTGTCGGGCGGCGTCTGGACGGTCAATGTCGGCTACGGCCGGGAGAGCATCGCCAACGCGGTGCGCGACCAGCTGGTCAAGATGAACTATTTCGCCAACAGCGCGGGGTCGATACCGGGCGCACTGTTCGCAAAGCGGCTGATCGAGAAAATGCCGGGCATGAGCCGGGTCTATTATTCGAACTCCGGATCGGAGGCGAACGAGAAGGCCTTCAAGATGATCCGGCAGATCTCGCACCGGCATCATGGCGGCCGGAAATACAAGATCCTTTACCGGGACCGCGACTATCACGGCACGACTCTCGCCACACTGTCGGCCGGCGGACAGCCGCAACGGGCCGAGCAGTACGGACCGATGGCGCCGGGCTTCGTCATGGTGCCGCATTGCCTCGAGTACCGGAGCCAGTATCCGGATGCGGAAAGCTACGGTCTTGCCGCCGCCAACGCGATCGAGGAGGTGATCCTGCGCGAGGGACCCGATACCGTCGGCGGGCTCTGCCTCGAGCCGATCACCGCGGGCGGTGGCGTGATCACCCCGCCGCCGGGCTACTGGGAACGGGTCCAGGAGATCTGCAAGAAGTACGATATCCTGCTGCATATCGATGAGGTCGTTTGCGGCGTCGGCCGCACCGGCACCTGGTTCGGCTACCAGCATTACGGGATCAAGCCCGATTTCGTCACCATGGCCAAGGGCGTCGCCTCCGGCTATGCGGCGATTTCCTGCACGGTGACCACTGAAGCCGTGTTCGATCAGTTCAAGGACGATGCGTCCGATCCGATGTCCTATTTCCGCGACATCTCGACCTTCGGCGGATGCGCCGCCGGACCAGCCGCGGCGCTTGAGAACATGCGGATCATCGAGGACGAGAACCTGATCGCAAACACTGAAGCGATGGGCGAACGGATGATCAACAATCTGCGCGCGCTCAAGGACAAGCACACTGTCATCGGCGACGTGCGCGGCAAGGGCCTCTTCCTTGGCGCGGAACTGGTCAGCGACCGGGCCTCGCGCGAGCCGATGGACGAAAAACGAGTGCAGGCTGTCGTCGCCGACTGCATGGCCCAGGGCGTGATCATCGGGGCGACCAACCGGTCGCTGCCGGGCTTCAACAACACGCTGTGCTTCAGCCCGGCGCTGATCGCCACCGCGGACGACATCGACCTGATTACCGACAGTGTCGACCAGGCGCTGACGCGGGTGTTTGCATAACCTCGCCAAGGGGCGGGAATTTTTTGCTCGGGGGAAGGGCGGGACAATCGTGCACCCGCCCCTTCCGCTTGGCTAAGTCTGTCGATATGCTGGCAAAAACCGGCTGGGCGATCGAATGTCGATTCCGATAGACACGTTCTTTCTCGACCCGAAATTCGAGGGAACACTGCAACAGAAGATCCAGAGAATGATCAGCGAGGGCGTCCTGTCCGGGCGCTTCATTCCTGGTGCGAAACTTCCCTCCAGCCGCAAGCTGGCGACCCATCTGGGGATCAGCCGGATCACCGTGACACTGGCCTACAGCGAACTTGTGTCCGACGATTACCTGATCGCCAAGGGCCGCTCGGGATACTATGTCTCGCCGACCGCGCCGCAGCGCACCCGCTTCGACGCGCCGAAAGGCGTCGTC
>JAHJUC010000057.1 GCA_018829385.1 Alphaproteobacteria bacterium | reverse complement strand
GGTCTATTTCCTCAACGTGCAGTTCGGGATCGACCCCTATGTGGCGCTGCTGATCGTGCCTCCGGCGATGTTCGCGCTCGGCTACGGGCTGCAGCGCGGAATCATCGGCCGGGCCAGTCACGGCCGCGACGAGAATATCCTACTGGTCACGCTCGGGCTTTCGATCATCATCGAGAACCTGTCGCTGTTCTTTTTCAGGTCCGACACACGGACCGTGGACACACCCTATTCCTTTGACGTCGTGGAGATTTTCGGCGCCTTCCTGCCCTATCCCAAGGTGGTTGCCTTCATCGGTGCGCTGGTGACGGCGGCTTTGCTCTGGCTGCTGATGAGCCGCACCGATCTCGGCCGCGCCATCCGGGCGCTGGCCAAGGAGCGCAAGGGCGCGCAACTGGTCGGCATCAATGCCGATCATGTGTTCGCGATGAGCTTCGGGCTCGGCGTGGCCTGCCTTGGCGTCGCCGCGTGCCTGTTGCTGCCAAGTTACTATGTCAATCCGCAGGTCGGCGGCGGCTTCGTGCTGATCGCCTTCACCATCGTCGTGCTCGGCGGCATGGGCTCGTTCGTCGGCGCGCTGATCGGCGGGCTGATCATCGGCGTAGTCGAGGCCCTGGGCGGCTTGTTTCTCGGCGAAAGTCTTGGGCAGATCGGGATCTTCCTGATCTTCATCCTGGTGCTGATTTTCCGGCCGACCGGCCTGTTTGGAGCCCGGGCATGAAGACCGACACCAAATTGAGGATGCTGATCGTGGTCTTCGGGCTGATCGGGCTCGCGCCCGTGCTGATCACGCAGGACTCGCTGCTCAACATCGTCATCATGACCCTCTACGCAGCCCTGCTGGGCCAGGCATGGAACATCCTGGGCGGCTACGGAGGCCAGGTCTCGTTCGGCCACGCGGCCTATTTTGGCACCGGCGCCTACACGGTTGCGGTGCTGCAGGTTCAGTTCGGCATCAATCCCTGGATCGGCCTCGCCGTTGGTGGCCTCGCCGCCGCCGCGGTCGGCGCGTTCATCGGTTTCTGCACCTTCCGCTACGGTCTGCGGGGCTCCTATTTCGCTCTGGTGACGCTGGCCTTTGCCGAGGTGCTGCGGATCCTGTCGAATTCGGTTGATTTCACCGGCGCGGGCGTCGGCCTGTTGATCCCTCTGGAGCGCAGCGCCGCGAATTTCCAGTTCGTCTCCAAGGCCGGTTTCTTCTGGGTGATCTGGGCCATGACGTTCGCCGCATTCCTCACGGTGTGGAAGATCGGCAACTCGCGCTTTGGCGCGCAGCTGATGGCAGTGCGCGACAATGAGGATGCGGCACGGGCGCTGGGTGTCGACGCCTTCCGGGTGAAGATGGGGGCGATCATGCTTTCGGGATTCTTCTCCGGTCTGGCCGGCGTGTTCTACGCCCAGTATTTCCTCTATCTCGATCCGCACATTGCCTATGGCGCGGCGATTTCGGTCGAAAGCCTGCTGGTTCCGATCATCGGCGGCATGGGAACGCTGTTCGGACCGCTGCTCGGGGCCGCGTTCCTGCACGGCCTGTCGGAGCTTTCGCGGGCGGTGATCGGGGATGCGCCAGGAATCAGCCTGGTGCTCTACGGCGTGCTGCTGGTGATCATGGTGCTGTTCGTTCCGCGCGGGCTTGCCGGACTCGCGTCGCATCTGCGGAGCGGAAAGCCGCCGGTTGCCCGGTCAGAGGGAGGCAACGGCCATGCTTGAGATCTCTGGCCTTTGCAAGAGCTTCGGTGGCCTGCAGGCCTCGCAATCGGTGAGCCTGACCGTGCCGCAAGGCGGCATCACCTCGCTGATCGGACCCAACGGGGCGGGAAAGACCACATTGTTTGCCCTGATCACCGGGTTTCACAGGCCCGATTCCGGCTCGGTCCGGTTTCTGGGCGAAGACATCACCGGCCTGCCGCCGGAAGCGATCGCGCAACGCGGCATGATCCGGACGTTCCAGACTGTGCAGCCCTTTGCAGGACAGACGGTTCGGGAAAACATTGCCGTTGGCGCACATCTGAAGATCCGCGGACGCGCCGAGGCGCTGGCCAAGGCCGAGTCAGTTGCCCGGCAGGTCGGGCTCGGTGATCGGCTCGAGATGGATGCCGGTTCGTTGACGGTCGCCGGACGCAAGCGCCTCGAAGTTGCGCGAGCGCTGGCCACCGACCCGAAGCTGATCCTGTTCGACGAGGTGCTGGCCGGGCTCAACCCGTCGGAAATCCGTGATGTCATCCCGGTCATCCATGCGATCCGCGACGCGGGCGTGACCATCCTGCTGATCGAACATGTAATGCAGGCGGTGATGAGCCTGTCGGATTACACCTGGGTGCTGAACCAGGGCGCGATCATCGCGGAGGGGCC
>JAHJUC010000005.1 GCA_018829385.1 Alphaproteobacteria bacterium | reverse complement strand
CATCCGGCAGCGGGAGCACGGAAAGTGTGGCATGGGGGCGGAGGGTGGGGATGAAAAGGGGGTCGGGTTTTGGGTAAGGGGTTGGGATTGTTGGGGATGGGGTGGGGGAGTGTGCACCGTGGTTCCCACAGACTCCGTCATCCCGGCCTTGAGCCGGGATCCAGCAGGCGAGCGTCCGTGAGCCGGAAGACTTGCTGTACTTGTGTCGAAGGAGTCTCTCACCGCGCGGACGCTCGGTGGCTGGACCCCGGATCAGGTCCGGGGTGACGGGGAGGCTGCCGTTGAAGGCCGTAAAGACCACGTCTACGCTCCATCCCCCTTGCCATCCCGCCCTACCCCCGCTAATACTCGCCGCATGAACCCGACCACGCGCCCCTCCGAGACCAATTTCGCCCGCTTCACCGCGGCGGTGGCTTCGCATGCGCGGCTTGGTGGGCTGCTTCTTCTCGCGCTTAGCGGCGATCGCCGGGCTCGTTGAGGAGCGTCCGGCGGTCGAAACCGCCGCATGGCACTCCCGCTCCTCTCTCGACTTTACATTTTTTCCTGAATGCAACATGACGGCTTGAGGCCGGTTGACGTCGCGAGATAGGCGGCTCCCGGGTTGGGCCAGGAAACGAGAGACACCGATGACCGCACATACCGCATCCGGACAGAAGGGCATGCCGAAGGCAGCCGAGAAGTACCACGCTTACCCGCTGATCGATCTGCCTGACCGGACCTGGCCGTCCAAACGCATCGAAAAGGCGCCGATCTGGTGCTCGGTCGACTTGCGCGACGGCAACCAGTCGCTGATCAACCCGATGGGGCACGACCGCAAGGCGCGGATGTTCCAGCTGCTGCTCGACATGGGTTTCAAGGAAATCGAGATCGGGTTTCCCTCGGCCTCGCAGACCGATTTCGATTTTGCCCGCTGGTGCGTGGAAGAGGGCGGGGTGCCCGATGACGTGTCGCTGCAGGTGCTGGTGCAGTGCCGGCCGGAGCTGATCACGCGCACCTTCGAGGCGCTGGAAGGCGCCAACCGGCCGATCGTGCATTTCTACAATTCGACGTCGGAACTGCAGCGCCGCGTCGTGTTCGAGAAGGACGTCGCCGGCATCAAGCAGATCGCGGTCGACGCGGCGAAGATGATCAAGGAGATGGCGGAGAAGGCGGGCGGCGATTTCCGCTTCGAGTATTCGCCGGAAAGCTTCACCGGCACCGAGCTTGAGGTGGCGCTGGAGATTTCCAACGCGGTGATCGGCATCATCCAGCCGACGCCCGACAACAAGCTGATCCTCAACCTGCCGTCGACGGTGGAGATGGCGACGCCGAATATCTATGCCGACCAGATCGAATGGATGTGCCGGCACATCGACAACCGCGAGAACGTGCTGATCTCGCTGCATCCGCACAATGACCGCGGCACCGGCATCGCCGCCACGGAACTCGGGCTGATGGCCGGCGCCGACCGGGTCGAGGGCACGCTGTTCGGCAATGGCGAGCGCACCGGCAATGTCGACGTGGTGGCGCTGGCGCTGAACATGTTCACCCAAGGGGTGGATCCGAAGCTCGACTGCTCGGACATCGAGCGGATCAAGGCGGTGTATGAGTATTCCAACGAGATGAAGATCCCCGAGCGGCATCCTTATGTCGGCGAACTGGTCTATACCGCGTTTTCCGGCTCGCACCAGGACGCGATCAACAAGGGCATGAAGGCGATCCGCAAGGCCAACAAGCCGGAGTGGGAGGTGCCCTACCTGCCGATCGATCCGCAGGATGTCGGCCGCTCCTACGAGGCGATCATCCGCATCAACTCGCAATCGGGCAAGGGCGGCATCGCCTATATCCTGAAGGAGGATTACGGGCTCGACCTGCCGCGGGCGCTGCAGGTGGAGTTCCGCGAGGAAATCCAGCGGATCACCGACGAGGAAGGCGTGGAGCTGCCGCCGAAGCGGATCTACGAGAGCTTCATGCAGCTCTATGTCAACCAGCCCGGCGCTCGGCTCGGCTTCGTCGATCATCACACCCATACCGACCCCAGCAACAAGGGCATCCGCATCGTCTCGGCCGAGATCACCGACAATGGCGAGGTCAAGCGGATCGAGGGCCGCGGTACCGGGCCGATCGACGGCTTCGTCAATGCGCTGTCGACCTATCTCGGCATCGAGCTGACGGTGGCGAACTATTCCGAGCATTCGATGCAGCACGGCTCCAACGCGGCGGCGATCTGCTACATGCAGATGGAGACGCCGGCGGGCAAGCTCTACGGCGCGGGCGTCAACACCAACATCGTGGCGGCGTCGCTGGAGGCGGTGGTGTCGGCGGCCAACCGGGCGCTGGCGGCCGCCAAGGGCTGAGACAGAATGCATTGACCGCCGCGTTGTAAGAAACGCGGCGGTTTTTCGATGATCGAGGAGGAGCGCGCCGTGACCGGACTTCACATGGAATTTTCAGGCCCTGAATCCGGCACGCCGCTGGTGCTGCTGCACGGGTTTGGCGGCGACGGCTCGGCCTGGGACGCGGTGAAGGCCGAGCTTCCCGGCAGTGTGCGGGTGATCACGGTGGATCTTCCCGGCCATGGCGGCTCGCTCGATTCAGACGGACGCGGCGGCGCCGGGCGGATGGCCAAGGCCATTCTT
>JAHJUC010000482.1 GCA_018829385.1 Alphaproteobacteria bacterium | reverse complement strand
GGTCATCATCACCATGGTCAGCTGCAGGATCACGCCGAGCAGACCCGGGACGATGTTGTACTGGGTGATGCCTTCCGGATTGTAGAGCTGGTGAACCACCACTTCGAGCGCTGCGGTCGATTGCCGGGCGGCCAGCGCCTCCGCCGATTGCTCGCGCAAGAGCGCCTGCGCGGCGACCGTGCCGAGCGTCGAGATCGCCCCCGATGCCACCGACGGATCGGTCGCATCGGCCTCGATCAGGATCTGCGGGTGATCGCCGCGCTCCACCCGCCGGGCAAAATCCGACGGCACCGTGACGACGAAGGACACCGCGCCCGACTGGATCAGCCGATCCGCCTCCTCGGCGCTGGCGACGACATGATCGAACCGGTAGTAGCCGGTGTTCTCCATCGCCGACACCATGGCGCGGGTATAATGGTCCTGGCTGGTGGTCACCAGCGCCGCCGGCAGCCCCTTCGGATCATTGTTGATGGCGAAGCCGAACAGCACCAGCTGCATCAGCGGCACGCCCAGCATCATCGCGAAGGTGATCCGGTCGCGCCGCATCTGGATGGCTTCCTTGGTGATGATCGCCATCAGGCGGCGGAACGAGAACAGCGTGTTCATGCCATGTTGTCCGTCGATTTGCCCATGAACTGGATAAACACATCCTCGAGGCTGGTGGCGCCCTCGCGGTAGGCGACCCCGGTTGTTTCGGCCACCTTTGCGATCGCTGCCGCGAGCGTCTTCTTGTCCTGTCCCACCACGTGCAGCGTCAGCCCGAAGGGAGCCACCTGGTCGACGCCGTCCATGCCCTGCAGCAGCCTCGCGGTCTCGGTGATCCTGCCACCCTCGAGTACGAAGGTGGTGAGCGCCGCATCGCGGATGACCTCCGGCACGGTGCCGCTGGCCAGGAGTTTGCCATAGGAAATATAGTGGATCCGGTGGCATCGCTCCGCCTCGTCCATGTAGTGCGTCGACACCAGCACGGTCAGCCCGGCGCTGGCGCGCATGTGGATCTCGTCCCAGAACTCGCGCCGCGCTTTCGGGTCGACCCCGGCCGTCGGCTCGTCGAGCAGCAACAGCTTCGGCTTGTGCATGATGCAGGCGGCAAGCGCCAGCCGCTGCTTCCAGCCGCCCGAAAGAGTGCCGGCCAGTTGCTTGCGCCGGGACCACAGCCCGAGATCCTCCAGCGTGTCGCGCACGACGGCCGAAACCGGATCGAGATCATAGAGCCGGGCGACGAAGGTGAGGTTTTCCTCGATCGACAGGTCCTCGTAAAACGAGAACCTCTGCGTCATGTAGCCGACTTCCCGCTTGATCCGCTGCCCGTCGGTGCGGATGTCGTGGCCGAGCACGCGGCCCTCCCCCTCGTCGGGCGTCAGCAGGCCGCACATGACGCGGATCGTGGTGGTCTTGCCCGAGCCATTCGGCCCGAGAAACCCGGATATCTCGCCTTCGGCCACCGCCATCGAGACGTGATCGACGACGGTCTTGTCGCCGAAACGCTTGACCAGCCCGTGAACCTCGATGGCGTTCACTGTTCACCCCCCGCAAGGTCGACATCGACGATCTGCCCGGGCGTCAGCACCCAGGCATCCGCATCGGGCCGCGCTTCGACCAGATACACCAGCTTCTGGCGGTTCTCGAGCGAGTAGATCACCGGCGGCGTGAATTCCGGATCGGGCGAGATGTAGCTGACGGTCGCCCGCATCCCCTCGCCGCAGCCGTCGCAGCGCACCACCAGGCTCGCGCCCACCCGGATGCTGGAGAGAGCCGTCTCCGGCACGTAGACCCTGAGCTTGAGCGCCCCGTCGGGCAGCACCGACAGCACCGGCGCTTGCGGACCCGCCACTTCGCCGGCATTGCGGATGATGTCGGAAACGACGCCGGATTGCGGGATCGACAGGGTCCGTTTGGAAAGCCGCCATTCGGCCTGTTCGAGAACCGCGCCGGCCTGGTCGACCGCTGCCTGCGCCGCCTTGATCTCGTTCTCGCGCGCCGGAAGCCTGGCGACCGCCAGGTTGGCTTCCAGTTCGCTGACCTTGGCGCGGTTGAGTTCGACCGCGGTCGAGGCGGAATCATGGGCGGCCTGGGTGGAGATCCCCTGTTTGAGCAGATCCGCCTGGCGTTGCAGCACCCGCTCGGCTTCCGCCGCCTGCGCCTTGGCCGAGCTCAGCGAGGCGACGATGCTGGCAATCTCTTCGGGACGTCGCCCCTCCTGCAGATTGGCCAGTTGCCGCTCTGCCTGCGCCAGTCCGGCGGCTGCCTGCGCCACGGCGATCTCGGCGTCGCGCCGCTCGAGCCGGGCCAAGGCCTCGCCTGCCGTAACCCGGTCACCGCGCCTGACCGAGAGATCAACAATCTGCGCCGTCTCGATCGGGGCGACCAGCACGTATTCGCCTTCAACATATCCGACAGCCAGCGGGCCCGAGCCGCCGCATGTCCAGATCAGGCTGGCAATGACGGGTATGGCGCAAACGAAGGACATCATCGCTCCTGCTTCCTGTTGGTGGCAATAAATGCGCGGATATTGGCCAGGATCACCGCCTTGATGGCGCCGACCTCATCCGGACCGACGGCTGTCCACTCCATCCGCCTTGCGACGATGGCGTGCCCGATGCGGAAATAGACGACCTGACCCGCAATGCTGAAGGTGCCAAGGCGGATCAGGTCGCTTTCCGGATCCTGGCCGGTGGCCAGCCCCAGAAGCACGCAAAGGCTGCGATGCACCGGCAGGATGAAG
>JAHJUC010000481.1 GCA_018829385.1 Alphaproteobacteria bacterium | reverse complement strand
CGCATTGTGATCGGGAAACTCGCCGAAACCGAGCAGATGCTCCGGATTCAAGCCGATCGAGCGACCAGAAGGACGGACGGCGTCCTAGTTGTCGTCTTCGTCTTCCGGCTCGGTGCGCTTCATCGAGGACAGTTTGGCGAAGACTGCATCGGCATCGATTTCCTTCTCGCCTTCGTCCTCGACCGGCATTTCCACTTCGGTTTCGCGCGCTGAAACCAGCACGCTGCCATGTTCGGCATCGCCGAGCGCGGCGCGGTTCTTGGAGGCGCGCTCGACTTCCAGGTCGAGATCGATCTGGGTGCACAGGCCGAGCGTCACCGGATCCATCGGCGTCAGATTGGCAGCGTTCCAGTGGGTACGGCCACGGATCTGCTCGATGGTCGACTTGGTGGTGCCGACCAGGCGCGAAACCTGGGCGTCCTTGAGTTCGGGATGGTTGCGCACCAGCCAGAGGATGGCATTGGGCCGGTCCTGGCGCTTGGACACCGGGGTGTAGCGCGGTCCCTTGCGCTTGGACTCGGGAACGCGAACCTTGGGCTCGGAGAGCTTAAGCTTGAGATCGGGATTGGCTTCCGCCGCCGAGATCTCTTCGCGGGACAGCTGTCCGGTGGCGATCGGGTCGAGGCCCTTGATGCCCTGCGAGGCTTCGCCATCGGCGATTGCCTTCACCTCGAGCGGGTGAAGCTTGCAGAACTGCGCGATCTGGTCGAAGCTCAGTGCGGTGTTGTCAACGAGCCAGACGGCGGTCGCCTTAGGCATGAGAAGCTGCTGTGCCATGAATACAATCCTCCTGTCCGTCCGCTCCGGGGGCGCGGGCCGTGGATGAAACCACCATTTCCGGGAAATCGGCGTTCTTATAACCGTAACACCCGGGAATTGCAATTGTCGGTGCATGGTTTCGAAAAACCGGCCCAATGTCTAATTGCAGCAATGATTTGCGCTGGTATTAATGGTCGCCATGGAAGCCGGGTTGCGTCTAGATTGTCACGAGGCGCGTGTCCGCAAGTGAGGAGGGTCCCATGCCGCAGAATACCTACAAAGTCCTGAAAGACGCCAAATCGAGGGCGCTGATCGATGATGATACCTACCAGAAATGGTACAAGCAGAGCATCAAGGATCCGGAGAAGTTCTGGGGCAAGCACGGCAAGCGAATCGACTGGTTCAAGCCCTACACGAAGGTCAAGAACACCAGCTTTACCGGCAAGGTGGCAATCAAGTGGTTCGAAGACGGCCTGACCAACGTCTCCTACAATTGCATCGACCGGCATCTGGAAAAGCGCGGCGACCAGGTGGCGATCATCTGGGAAGGCGACAATCCCTATGACGACAAGAAGATCACCTATCGCGAACTCTACGACCAGGTTTGCCGGCTTGCCAATGTGATGAAATCGAACGGCGTGAAGAAGGGCGACCGGGTCACCATCTACATGCCGATGATCCCGGAAGCCGCCTATGCGATGCTGGCCTGCACCCGCATCGGGGCGATTCATTCGATCGTTTTCGGCGGATTTTCGCCGGATGCGCTGGCCGGCCGAATCAGCGACTGCGAATCAACCTTCGTGATCACCGCTGACGAAGGCCTGCGTGGCGGCAAGAAAGTCCCGCTCAAGCACAACACGGATCTCGCCATCAAGATTGCCGAGCGCGATGGCGTCGTCGTCAAGAAGGTGCTGGTGGTGCAGCGGACCGCCGGCAAGATAGAGTGGTTTGCCGATCGCGACATCTGGTATCACGAGGCGGTGGCCGCGGCCAAGCCGGATTGCCCGCCAGCCAAGATGAAGGCCGAGGACCCGCTTTTCATCCTCTACACTTCCGGTTCAACCGGAAAGCCCAAGGGCGTGCTGCACACCACCGGCGGCTATCTGGTCTACGCCTCGATGACCCATGAATATGTCTTCGACTACCATGAAGGCGATATCTACTGGTGCACCGCCGATGTCGGCTGGGTCACCGGGCATTCCTACATTGTCTACGGACCGCTCGCCAATGGTGCGACCACGCTGATGTTCGAGGGCGTGCCGAACTACCCGTCGCCAAGCCGTTTCTGGGACGTGGTCGACAAGCACCAGGTCAACATCTTCTACACCGCGCCGACGGCGATCCGGGCGCTGATGGGCGCAGGCGACGATCACGTCAAGAAAACCTCGCGCAAATCGCTCCGGACGCTCGGATCGGTGGGCGAACCGATCAATCCGGAAGCCTGGGTCTGGTATTACAATGTCGTGGGCAACAAGAAATGCCCGATCGTCGATACCTGGTGGCAGACCGAAACCGGCGGCATCCTGATCACGCCGCTGCCGGGGGCGACGCCGCTCAAGCCCGGATCGGCGACACGGCCGTTCTTCGGCGTGCAGCCGCAACTGGTCGACAATGACGGCGACGTGCTCGAAGGCACGGCAGAAGGCAATCTCTGCATCACCGACTCCTGGCCGGGCCAGATGCGCACGGTCTATGGCGACCACGAACGGTTCATCCAGACCTATTTCTCCACCTACAAGGGGAAATATTTCACCGGCGACGGCTGCCGCCGCGACGAGGACGGCTATTACTGGATCACCGGCCGCGTCGACGACGTGATCAATGTTTCCGGCCACCGCATGGGAACCGCCGAAGTCGAGAGCGCGCTGGTCTCGCACGATGCCGTGTCGGAGGCCGCGGTTGTCGGCTATCCGCATGACGTCAAGGGTCAGGGGATCTACTGCTACATCACGCTGATGGAAGGCCAGGAAGGCAGCGACGAGTTGCGCAAGGCGCTGGTTGCGCATGTGCGGCATGAAATCGGCCCGATCGCCTCGCCGGACAAGATCCAGTTCTCGCCGGGCCTGCCGAAAACCCGGTCGGGCAAGATCATGCGCCGGATCCTGCGCAAGATCGCCGAGGATGAATTCGGCGCGCTGGGCGATACCTCGACGCTGGCCGACCCGAGCGTTGTCGACGACCTGATCGCGAACCGGCAGAACAAGAAGGGCTGATTGATGCCGCGGTAATCTGCGGAGCAATCGGGAATCAGCAAGAGGCCCGCCCGGTCATCGCCGGCGCGGGCCTTTTCATTGCGGCCGGTTTCCGCCGGTGATGAGGCTCGCCAACACGGATGCTTCCCGGTGCCCGGGATGCCGCGCGGAAACAAATTTGCGATTGGTGCTTGGCAAGACGGCCGGACTGCCCCACATTGTCAGTGTCTTCAACAACTGAAAAGGAGGTGATCTGATGTCGAGTGATTCCCATAAGCCGGTTCGTGCGATACGGATTGCCGGACTTCGGAGCAGCCTCTGAAGAGCCGGTGATACTGGCAAGTCCCGATCCATCCGCGATGTGACCGGGCAGGCGTCCGACCGGCGCTGGAATTCACGAAGGCCACCCTCCGGGGTGGCCTTTTTGATGTGTGGCTGTGGCTGCAAGGATCTTCTGCTCTATCCGGCGCATTGCGGCTTGTGGCGCTTGCCGCCCTGGTAGGCGCGGGCCAGCCCGCTTTCCAGCATGGCGGTGGCAATGTCGCGGCTTCCCGCCTTCATGTCGGCCAGCACCCGGCCGAAGTACTTGCCGCCCGAGACATTGATCAGCTCGACCGTCGGAAACCCCGTCACCAGCCGTTCGAGCTCGTCGCGGGCCAAAAGTGCCGCGGCGCGCTGGTCGGCGCAGCGGGAGCGGCGTTCGGGGGTGTCGATGCCGCGCAAGCGGACCGAGACACGGACCGCGTGGCCTGGCCAGGGATGAGCGTCGACCTCGATGGTGTCGCCGTCGATGATGCGGATGACCTCAGCGGTGACCGGCCCGGCAATGCTGCGCCACTGGTTTTCGCCGGCGCTGGCGGTACCTGCAATGCATGAGACAAGACCAAGCAACAGAATGAATGCGGCAGGCATGTGCGAATCAGTGATCATGAGAACGGAATATATTCCTATATTCCGGATCGATCAACGGTTTGCAGCTCAGAAATCGATGGCGCGTCCGTTGATCTCCCAGTCGCCATAACGCGCCGGGTCGGCGCCGCCGCGTCCGCCGATTTCCCTTTCGGCCGCAAGGGCTTGCTGATCGCGGGCCTGTCGCCGGGCTTCCGCTTCCGCCAGCGCACGCCGGGCGGCGGGGCTGAGGGGGCGCTTTTCCTCATGTGCCGGCGGATTTTCGGCCAGTCCGGTTTCGGGTGTGATTGCGGGATCATGCATGTCGGCGGGATTTTTGTCATTGCTCATGGTCGGTTCACCCGGTTTGGCGCTTTATTGAAGATCATCTTGCAGGATCCCATATCTAGCCTCACACGCGACGAAAACAAACCCTTGCGCCCTGGCAGGCAAAAGATGATAGGTCGCCGGAAAGGATGAGACGCATGAACCTTGTTCGCACTGCAATGCTGATTGCCCTGATGACCGCCCTGTTCATGGGCGTGGGTTACATGATCGGTGGCACCGGCGGGATGATGATTGCTTTGGTGATCGCCGCCGCAATGAACCTGTTTTCCTACTGGAATTCGGACAAGATGGTGCTGCGCATGCATCATGCCGTGGAAGTCGATGAGCGGACGGCGCCCGAGTTCTACCGGATCGTCGCCGACCTGGCGCAGAACGCCGGCCTGCCGATGCCGAAAGTCTAT
>JAHJUC010000056.1 GCA_018829385.1 Alphaproteobacteria bacterium | reverse complement strand
TGCGTTGCGCCCGCGTGCTCCTTGAGCTCGGGCCGACAAAGGCCGCGCTGGTTGCCAGGGCCTCCGGGGTGGATCGGGCCAGAGCGCTGATGGCCGACAATCACTACGGTTGGTTCGAGCGCGTGGCGACCGGCATCTACGGGCTTTGTCCAAAGGGATCGGAGGCGCTGGCGCAACTTGGCGATCCCGACGCCGGGGCGCCTGAGGCGACCGGGTCCGGCAGCTGAGGCGCTGGCGGCATTTCATGCCCCTGCCCTTCTGCCTCTGCCATCCTCGCCTGGCGCCTGCAATGTTTACGCTCGGTTAACCATAAATGCGGATGCTCGGAGCCTGACACCTCTCGCCCGGGCAATGGCATGCGCCACTTACCATCCTACACTGCCGGACCGATGCGCCGGCCGGTCTGGCCACCGCTGCAGGACCGCCTGGATTTCGCTAGGCCCGGGATCATAACCCCCGGGCTATTGCGGCTGTCGGCGATCGTGCTCTCCGCGCTCGGAATGGCGCTGATGCTGATTTCGCTTCAGCCGTTCGTCAGCGTCAGCCTGGTCAGCGAGACCGCGGGCGATGGTGGCAGCATCATCAACCAGGTCGGCTTTCTCGCCGCCGGGCTGGTGTTTGCCGTGGCGATGATGTGTCTTGCCAGCCGCAAGGTGCTGGCAAGCCTGCTCACACCCAGCTACCTGCTGCTGGCCGTCATCCTTGCCTACTCGGTGGCGCGCGCGCCCGATCCGGATTCGACCATTCGTGCCGTGGTGCTGACCGTGATCGGCATGTTCATCGCGTTCGCGACCATCGTCCTGCCGCGAAGTGAAAAGGATTTCCAGCTTGCCCTGTTCGCAGGGGCTGCAGCGGCGCTGGCGATGTCCTATGGCGGGCTTGTGCTGGTGCCCGACCTGGCGACGCATGGCTACGATGCCTACGAGCCGCAGCATTCCGGGCTGTGGCGCGGCCATTTCAGCCACAAGAACATCGCCGGCCCGGTGATGTGCGTGATCGCGATCTTCGGCTTCTACCTGATGCGGTCAGGTCATCGCCTCGGCGGCCTGATCATCTTTCTGGCGGGCGCGCTGTTCGTGCTGAAAACCGGTTCGAAAACCACCAGCGGCTTCTTCCCGCTGTCGATCATGATCGTGCTGATGGCAAGCCTGTTCGGGCGCAGCGGAGCTGCAGTCCTGGCTTTCGTCACCACGCTGGCAGGCGTGGCGGCCGTGACACTGGGTTCGCTCTACAGCGGGCGCATTTCCTATCTGATCGAGGATCTGCTCGGTGACCGGACCTATACCGGGCGCACCACCCTCTGGGAGTTCAGCCTGTCAAAGATCCCCGAACAGCCGTGGATGGGTTTCGGCCTTTACAATTTCTGGAACACCGACAACGTGTTCCTGCTGGACAAGCCGTTTGAATCGGCGTGGGACTACCGCTTCATCGTCCACGGCCACAACAACTATCTCGATATCCTGCTCAATCTCGGGATCGTCGGCGGCTCGGTGCTGCTCTGGGTGTTGTTCATCGGGCCGGTGCTCAACTACGCCAGGGCGCGCAAGATACCGGGAAACCGGAAGATCGCCGATATGTTCTTCATGATCATCGTCTTCGCCGCGCTGCTCTCGTTCCTCGAAACGTTTTTCCTGGCGCGCAATGATTCACTCTGGCTGATGCATGTCTTCGCCGTGTTCGGGTTGCACCTGGCCGCCCGGTTCAGTCTTGGCGATCCCCAGTTTCGGCGATGAGGCCTTGTGCCGGCCGAGATGGCGATCAGCCGAGCCTGGCGGTTTCGGCGAGACGGGCGGCATAGCGCGCCATCTGGTCGACCTCGAGATTGACGAGGTCGCCGACGGCGCGTTCACCCCAGGTGGTGACCGACAGCGAATGCCGGATCAGCAGGACATCGAAATCCGTGTCATTGACCGCATTGACCGTCAGCGACGTGCCGTCGAGCGCCACGGAGCCCTTGGGCGCAATGAAGCGGGACAAGTCCCCGGGCGCGCGCAGGGTGAAGCGGCGCGCTTCGCCCTCGTCCTTGATGGCAATGATTTCGGCCTGACCGTCGACATGCCCCGAGACCATGTGCCCGCCAAGCTCGTCGCCGATCTTCAGCGAGCGCTCGAGATTGATCCGCGTGCCGGCCCTCCATGTGCGGATGGAGGTCAGCCGCAACGCTTCCTCCCAGGCCTCGACCTCGAACCAGCGGGAATTGTCGCCCTGGGCCGGAAGTGCCGTCACCGTCAGGCAGACACCCGAACAGGCGATCGAGGCGCCGATGTCGATCGTGGCCGGATCCCAGGCGGTCTCGATGCGCAGGCTCACGCCCTGGTCGCGTTCAGCGACGGTGGCCACCCGGCCGATATCGGTGATGATGCCGGTAAACATGGTCTCAGGCCCTTTCGTATTCGTCCATCTGGTCGGCCCCATATCTCATGGATGCGACCGGCCGGAAAGCCTTTGGCACGGTCGTCCTGGTGACCGGTGCGTTCACCGCATCCCCCTCGATGTCCGCCTCGCCGGTGAGCAGGATGATCCGGTCGACGAGATCTTCGGCTAAAAAGGCCTGGGCAACCTCCGCGCCGCCTTCGACGAACACCGTCGAAAGGCCGCGCGCGGCGATATCCTCGAGCAGTTCCGGCAGCGCAATCCGGCCGTCATGGGCGTCACAGGCGATAAACTCCACGCCCAGCGCCGCAAGCTCGGCCCGGCGCGGATCGTCCGGCGCGGCAGCCGTGGCGATCCAGAGCGGAACGTCGCGGGCCGTTGCAGCGAGCTTCGATCCGGCCGGCAATCTGAGAAGGGTGTCGAGCACCAGCCGGACCGGAGACCGGTCTTGAAGACCCGGCAACCGGCAGGTCAGTTCGGGATCATCATTGATCGCCGTGCCCGCGCCGACCAGGATCACGTCCGAGCGGGCGCGCAGCGCGTGCACCTGACTGCGGGCGATCTCGCCGGTGATGGCCACCTGGCTGCCGTCCCGCCGTCCGATCTTCCCGTTGTTAGATATCGCTAATTTAAGAGTGACATGCGCCCGGTTCTTCACTCGGCGCGTGAGGTAGCCCGCGAGATCGCGCGCGGCCTCGCCTGCCAGCACACCCTCCTCCACTTCGATGCCGGCGGCGCGCAATATGGCGTAGCCGCGGCCGGAGACACGCTCGTCGGGATCGGTCGCCGCGGCCACGACGCGGGCCACGCCGGAAGCGACCAGAGCCTCGGCGCAAGGCGGCGTGCGGCCGTGATGGGCGCAGGGTTCAAGGGTGACGTAGGCGGTTGCGCCGCGGGCCAGTTCGCCAGCCTCGGCCAGCGCCTGCGGTTCGGCATGCGGGCGGCCACCGATGGCGGTGACGCCGCGGCCGACGATCAGCGGCCTGCCATCAATCTCGCGCACGATCAGGGTTGCCACCGAGGGATTGGAGCCGGTGCGGCCTTCATGCCAGCGGGCAAGACGGATTGCCGCCGCCATGTAACGGCGGTCGAGCGCGCTCACCGCCATGGTGTCATATATCCCCGACGGAGCTGTCGCCGGCGATCCGCGCGGTCAACTCGGCGATGGTCCGTTCGAAATCCTCGGGCCCGGAGAAATCCCGGTAGACCGACGCGTAGCGGACAAAACCGACATCATCGAGGGCTTTCA
>JAHJUC010000480.1 GCA_018829385.1 Alphaproteobacteria bacterium | reverse complement strand
CTGGGAGACCTGACGCTCAGGCTCTTGCAGCGCCGCGACGTGCCGGTTCTGCCGCCGTTCGAGGAACTGACCCTGTCGGTCGGCGACACGCTGGTGGTGACGGGAACCCGCAAGGCCTTTTCCAAGGCGCTGGCGCGCGGACGCGCCGGGCTCGAGGCCGACGACGGCCCTGCCGAGGACACCCAGCAGGAGCAACCGCCCGGTCCCGACTATCATCTGGCCGAAGCGGTGATCTCACCGGGATCCCGCTATGCCGGGCGCACCATCCAGCTCTCGGGCCTGAGGCCGCAGTTCGGCATTTCGGTGCTTGGCGTGCAGCGCAAGAGCCGCATGGCGCGCTCGGCGATGTCGGATATAAGGCTCGAACCCGGCGACACGCTGCTGATCGGCGGCCCGATGGAGGCGATCAAGCTGTTGCGCGGCAATCACGACCTGCTGCTGCTCGAGCACTCGGCCGAAGCCGTGCCGCAGTCGCGCAAGGCGCGCATCGCGGTGGCAATCTTTGCGGCGATCGTGCTCTTGTCGGCGTTCTCGATCGTTCCCATCGTCGTGGCGGCGATCAGCGGCGCGGTGCTGATGCTGCTCACCGGATGCCTGTCGATCCTGCAGGCGGGCCGCGCCTTTGACCGGCAGATCTTCCTCCTGGTCGGATCTTCGGTGGCGCTGGCGACCGCACTTGAAACCACCGGCGGAGCGGCGCTCATTGCCTCGGCGTCGCTCGGCCTGATGGAAGGCGCCTCGGCCGGCATCATCCTGTCGGGTCTTTTCCTGGTGATGGCGGCGCTGACCAACATCCTGTCGAACAACGCCACCGCGGTGCTGTTCACGCCGATCGCGCTGGGGATCGCCAAGGGCATGGGCGCGCCGCCAGAACCCTTCATCGCAGCCGTCATCTTTGCATCGAACGCGTCGTTTGCCACGCCGATCGGATACCAGACCAACCTTCTGGTCATGGGCCCCGGGCATTACCGGTTCAGCGATTTTCTTCGCGCCGGCACGCCGCTTGTGGTTATCATATGGTTGACGTTTTCGTTACTTGCGCCATGGTATTACGGACTTTGACAAGCTCAGAATCCAAGACATGATGAACCAACCGATCAATTCTCCGCAGTTTTTTCTGACCGCTCCCTCGGCTTGTCCCTATCTCGAGGGGCAGAGCGAGCGGAAGGTGTTTACCCACCTGGTGGGCGAAAAAGCCTCGGAATTGAACGACCTCCTGACCCAGGGCGGTTTCCGCCGGTCGCAGAACATCGCCTACCGACCGGCCTGCGAGACCTGCAGGGCCTGCATTTCGGTTCGCATTCTCGCCAGTGAGTTCAAACCGACCAGATCCATGCGCCGCATCAGGGCGGGCAATGCCGACCTGGTCGCCGCCGAGTATCACGCCGAACCCTCGAGCGAACAGTTCAAGCTGTTCCGCCGCTATCTCGACAGCCGGCACCAGAGTGGCGGCATGGCGGACATGAGCATCGGCGACTACGCCATGATGGTCGAGGATTCGCATGTCGACAGCCGCATCATCGAATACCGGGTGAGAACCGAGGGCGACGGGCTGCAGGAGCATCCGGCGGGCGAATTGCTGGCGGTGGCGCTGACCGACCGGATGGGCGACGGGCTGTCGATGGTCTACTCGTTCTACAATCCGGATGCGACGGCGCGGTCGCTCGGCACCTTCATGATCCTCGATCACATCGAGCGCGCCCGGACCCTTGGCCTGCCACATGTCTATCTCGGCTACTGGGTCAAGGGATCGCGCAAGATGGAGTACAAGACCCGGTTCCAGCCGCAGGAACACCTGATGGCGCAGGGCTGGCAGCGCTACCAGCCTTAACGGCCGGCAACCCGTTCCGCCGCCGAGTGGTCCCGCTCCGCGCTCCCCGCAACATCCCTTTTCACCACCAAGGCCGCTTTCATGCAGGATTACATTCAACAGGCGGCCGACCATCGCAAGGGTCTGGCAATCACGGCTTTCGGCGGCTTGACCCTGACGGTCGACATTCCGCTGATCCGGCTGTCCCAAAGCGACGCCTGGTCGGCGCTGGCGGTCAGAAGCGCGCTCACCTTCCTCGCCGCCGTTGTCGCCTGGAGCTTCATCCGCTTCGTGCTCAAGCGCGCCATCCCGATCATTCCGGGCCGGGCCGGGCTGCTGGTGGTCACGCTTTACGGCATCGCCTCGATCACCTTCATCCTTGCCGTCTACAACACCTCGACGGCCAATCTGGTGTTCATCCTGGCGTTCAACCCGATGTTCTCGGCGCTGCTTGCCTGGTGGCTGGCGGGCGAAAAACCCAAGGCCCAGACCTTCGCGGCGATGATTGTGATGATCCTCGGGGTCGCGCTGATCGTCGCCGACGGCATGAAGGCCGGAAACCTCACCGGCGACCTGCTGGCGCTCGCCTCCAGCCTGATTCTCGCCGGCGCCATCACCGCCAGCCGCAAGGCCCGCGTCGACATGGGGTTTGCGCCGCTGTTCGCGGCCATCGTGCCGTCGATGATCGGGCTTGCGATGGTGGGCGGGCCGGCTGGCCTGGTGCTGGGCGAACCCGGCTGGCTGCTGCTCAACGGCCTCGTCATCATCCCTATCGCCTTCTGGTGCCTGGCGACGGGACCCAAATACATCTCGGGTCCCGAGGTGGCGATGTTCTATCTGCTCGAGACGATCCTGGCGCCGGTGTGGGTGTGGATGATCTTTTCCGAAGCGCCGACACGGCTGGGGCTGGTCGGCGGCGGCGTCATCGTGCTGGCGCTGGTCGCGCATTCGGTGTGGCAATTGTCGGCGCACAGGCGGGCCGTGCGCAGCCTGGCGCCGCGCCATCCCGTCTGACGGTTGCGCCCTCATAACCCCTGCCCTCTGTTCGCACTGGCAAAGCGG
>JAHJUC010000479.1 GCA_018829385.1 Alphaproteobacteria bacterium | reverse complement strand
GCTCGAGATAGGCGGCGAAATCCGGCTCTTCCGGCCGGCAGGAGGCGATCGCGCCGGCAATCAGGCTGTCGGGACGGTGTGACAGCGTTTCGATGTGGCCGGTTTCGTCCTCGATCCGCTCGGGCGCAACGTCGACTTCCATGTGCAGCGTCCGCGCGATGCCGGCGCGGCGCGCTTCCAGCTCATAGGCCGCATAGGGCCAGGCCTGGTTCAGCGCGGGCACGGTCGCCAGCCACGGGTAATCCAGCGTCCAGGGGTCGACGACATGCAGATGGGTGTCGATGATCATGCGGTTTCCTCCTCGAATGCGCCGGTTTGCCGTGCCCGGGCGCGGACCACATACTCCCACAGGGAAATAGACTGTTCAAATAAGAATTCAGCTTGGCAGATCGAAATCGGCGCCGGCCAGTTTCGACAGCTGCCGCGAGGTCCTGGTCAGCATTGCCTCGGTTTCGGCCATCTCGGGCGCCTGGGGCACATTGACCAGGCTGATATAGGGAATGGTCAGCGCCGCGATGGCGCGGCCGTCCGGGCCAAGCACCGGGGCGGAAAGGTTGAACACGCCCGCGGTCTGGGCACTCGGCATGACCTCGTAACCGCGCTCGCGGATCTGGTCGAGACGTTCGAAGAACGCGCTCTCCATTGTCGGCTGCTCGCCGCTGGCCGAATACTCGTTGATCATCATCAGCCGCTCGTCCTGGGAGCGGAAGGCCAGCAGCACGTGGCCCGAGCCGGTGTCGTAAAGGCTGATGTGGGAGCCGACCCGGATCGAGATGCCCCAGTAGCCGGGAGCCTCCTGCTGCGCGACGACGACCACGGAACCGCGGTCGAAGACGGCGAGCTGGTTGGCCTGCCTTGTTTCCTCGGCAAGCTCGCGCATGAACGGCGTGGCGTAGGACACAAGCCGGCGCACCGGGACATGCAATTGTGCCAGGCCGAAGAGTTTCAGCGTCAGCGAATAGCGGTCGCCGTCGAGCCGGGTCACGTATCCGCGCCGCACCAGCCGGTCGAGCATGCGGTAGAACTCGTTCGGGCTGCGGCCCAGCCGCTTGGCGATCTCCGCCTGGGTGAGCCCGCCATCGATTTCGGCAAGCAGCTCGAGAATGTCGAGACCCTTGTCCAGCGCCGGCGCCCGGTAGCGGTCGTCTTCGGTTTCCATGTGTTTCTCCATAAATCTTGAAATTCATATACGCATAACGGGTTCAAATAACAATGAAACAATCTCTTGACCGCTGGTGAAGATGATGTTTGTATATGAATGAACCTCTCATCAGTGAGGGTTCGAAGGGGGGAGCCCCTAAAGTTTAAACGTCTCGGGAGGAGGCTCATGAACAAGCTATTGACCGGCGTATCGGCCGGTGTCGTTCTATTGATGGCCGGCGGAACAGCATTTGCCCAGGAATTGCCGGGCAAGTTCGAAGGCGTGACCATCGATGCCAAGCTCATCGGCGGTCAGCAGTATGAGGCCCTCTATTCGCGCATCAGCGAATGGGAAAAAGCGACCGGCGCGACCGTCAACGTCATTTCGAAGAAGAACCACTTCGAACTCGACAAGGAAATCAAGTCCGACATCGCTGTCGGCGCGATCAGCTGGTGCGTGGGCTCGAACCACTCGTCCTTCGCGCCGCAGTATCCCGGTATCTACACCGACCTGGCAGCACTTCTGCCCGCCTCGGAAATCGATGCCTTCGTCGACGCCAACATTGCCGCGTCCACGCTTGACGGCAAGCTCGTCATGCTGCCGCGCGCGCAGTTCGACGTCTCCGCCATGTACTACCAGAAGAGCCTCTATGCCGACGAAGCCAACAAGGCCAAGTTCAAGGAAAAATACGGCTACGATCTGACCCCGCCGGACACCTGGGAGCAGGTGACCGACCAGGCCGAGTTCTTCGCCAATCCGCCCGATTTCTACGGCACCCAATATGCCGGCAAGGAAGAGGCCATCAACGGTCGCTTCTACGAAATGCTGCGCGCCGAGGGCGGTGAGTACCTCGATGCCGACGGCAAGCCCGCGATCAATTCCGAGGCTGGCGTGCGGGCTCTGAACTGGTTCGTCGAACTCTACAAGGCCAAGGCGGTTCCCGCCGGAACCACCAACTATCTCTGGGACGATCTCGGCCAGGGCTTCGCTTCGGGCACCGTCGCGCTCAACCTCGACTGGCCGGGCTGGGCCGGGTTCTTCAACGACCCGGGCGCTTCCAAGGTGGCCGGCAATGTCGGCGTCGTCGCTCCGCCCAAGGGCTCGTCCGGCGCGCGCACCGGGTGGTCCGGCCATCACGGCTTCTCCGTCACCGAAAGCTGCGCCAACAAGGAGGCTGCTGCCTCCCTGGTCTGGTTCCTGACCAACGAGGAAAACCAGAAGCTGGAAGCCGGCGCCGGCCCGTTGCCGACCCGTGACGCGGTCTGGACCTGGGTGATCGAGCAGGCCAAGGACGACCCCTACCGCAAGGAAGTTCTCGAAGCCTTCCAGGAAGCCGCGAAGGGCGCCTATCCGGTTCCCCAGTCGCCGTCCTGGATCGAGATCTCCAACGCGGTCTATCCGGAGCTGCAGGCCGCCATCCTCGGCGACAAGACCACCCAACAGGCGCTTGACGATGCAGCGGCGAAAGCCACGGCCATCCTCGAGGACGCCGGAGAGCTGTAACAGCCTCCTCCCGGAGAAGGGCGCGGGAATTGCCCGCGCCCTTTTTCCGAGCCTGTGCGCGCACGCCTCACGCGGATGCGTTATGACTGTTCCCGATACTGTTTGATGCGAGGATACGATGAGAGGCTGGAAGCCTGCGCCGCATGTTCTGCTGCTGTTGCCGGCCTTTGTCGTGCTGGCGGCGGTCGTGGTGGTGCCGCTGTTGCTGTCGCTCTATTCGAGCTTCACACCGTTCCGGCTGACCCGGCCGGAAACGATCTACACCTTCATCGGTTTTCGCAATTACCTCAGGCTTTTCGCCGACCAGGAATTCTGGGTCGCCTTCGGCCGCACCGTGCTGCTGCTGACCATCGCGCTCAACCTCGAAATGGTGCTTGGCCTGTTCCTGGCGCTGCTGGTCGAAAAGGCCACGCGCGGCCAGCGCCTGCTGCGCACCATCATGATGTTTCCGATGATGTTCTCGCCGATCCTCGTCGGTTTCCAGTTCAAGTTCATGTTCAACGACAATATCGGGCTTGTGAACAACGCCCTGCAATCGCTCGGCCTGACCGATCGCGCCATCCCCTGGCTGATCGACAGCCATCTGGCCTTTACCTCGATCCTGATTGCCGAGATATGGTCCTCGACCTCGGTGTTCGCCATCTTCATCCTGGCCGGGCTGATGGCCATGCCGAAGGAGCCGCTGGAGGCGGCCAAGGTCGACGGCTGCACGCCGCTGCAGAGCTTCCGCTATGTCACCTGGCCCTTCATCATGCCGTTTGCCTACATCGCCATGACCATCCGCTCCCTCGACATCGCCCGCGCCTATGACATCGTCAAGATCATGACCGACGGCGGCCCGGCCAAGCGCACCGAGATCCTCTGGACGCTGATTTCGCGCACCGCCTATTCGGACGCGCGCATGGGGCTTGCCAACGCCATGGCCTATGTCGCGATTTTCCTGTCGATCCTGTTCACGATCCTGTTCTTCCGGCAGCTAGCCAAAGCCCGCCAGCAAATCGGCGCGGAGTGGTGATCATGGACGAGAACCAGACCAACCGCATCAAGCAGATTTTGCTGAAGATCGGCCACCTTGTCGGCCTGTTCATCGCCATGGCGATCATCTGCCTGCCGGGCCTGTGGATCGTGCTGTCCTCGCTGAGGCCCACCGTCGAGATCATGGCCAAGCCGCCGGTCTGGATCCCTGAGAGCCTGTCGTTCGACGCCTATATCGCGATGTTCTCCGGCGTCGGCCAGGGCGGCATCCCGGTGCTCGACTATTTCCGCAACTCGATCATCATTTCGGTCACCTCGACCGTGATCGCGCTGGCGATCGGGCTGGCCGGCGGCTACGCGTTTGCCCGCTACCGCTTCCGCGGCAAGACCGCGATCTTCCTGGGTTTCATGCTGACCCGCACGGTGCCGGGCATCGCCCTGTCGCTGCCGCTGTTCTTCGTCTATGCCAAGCTCGGCATCATCGACACCCATTTCGGTCTGATCATCGCCTATGTCGCGCTCAACGTGCCGTTCACGGTCTGGCTGATCGACGGCTTCTTCCGCCAGGTACCGCGCGATCTCGCCGAAGCAGCCCAGATCGACGGCTGCACCCGCTGGCAGGCGTTCTGGCAGGTCGAGTTTCCGCTGGCCCGGTCCGGCATCGCGTCTGCCGGCATCTTCGCCTTCCTGATCTCCTGGAACGAGTTCGCGCTCGCCTCGCAGTTGACGCGCTCAACCAACTCCAAGACGCTGCCGGTGGGTCTGCTCGACTATACCGCCGAGTTCACCATCGACTGGCGCGGCATGTGCGCGCTCGCCGTGGTGATGATCATCCCGGCGCTGACCCTCACCTTCATTGTCCAGAAACACCTCGTGTCCGGCCTGACCTCCGGCGCCGTCAAGGGATAGTCATGGCCACCGTTTCGCTCAAGAACCTCGTCAAGAAATATGGCAGCCTCGAGGTTGTCCATGCCATCAATCTCGATGTCGCCGACCGCGAGTTCGTCGCCCTCGTCGGCCCGTCCGGCTGCGGCAAGTCGACCACGCTCAGGATGATCGCGGGGCTTGAGGCCATCAGCGGCGGCCACATCCATATCGGCGACCGCGAGGTCAACAATCTGCCGCCGCGTCAGCGCAACATCTCCATGGTGTTCCAGTCCTACGCGCTCTACCCGCACATGACGGTGGCCGAGAACATGGGCTTCTCATTGAAGATCGCCGGCAAGTCGCAGGACGAAATTGCCAGTGCAGTTGCTGACGCCGCAAAGACGCTCGGGCTCGAGGAGCTGCTTGAACGCCGCCCGTCGCAGCTTTCCGGCGGCCAGCGCCAGCGCGTTGCCATGGGCCGGGCAATCGTCCGCCACCCCGACGTTTTCCTGTTCGACGAGCCGCTCTCCAACCTCGATGCCAAGCTGCGCATGCAGATGCGCACCGAGATCAAGAAGCTGCACGCCAAGGTCCAGTCGACCGTGATCTATGTTACCCACGACCAGGTCGAGGCGATGACGCTCGCCGACCGCATCGTCATCATGCGCGACGGCCATATCGAGCAGGTCGGCCCGCCCGAGGAAGTGTTCCGCCGTCCGGCAACACGCTTTGTCGCGGGCTTCATCGGCTCGCCGACCATGAACCTGCACAATGCGCTCGTCAGTGACGGCAGGCTGGTCTTTAGCAATGGCGACACCCTGCCGCTGCCCGGCCAGTTCCGCGACCGGGTCACCGCCGGGCAGAAGGTGATCTTCGGCCTCAGGCCCGATGATCTCTACCCGACCGGCCACGGCATTCATTCCGGCGAGGCGGCGGAAGTCCATGCCGTCGAGGTGCCGGTATCGCTGACCGAACCGCTCGGCAACGAGACGCTGGTGTTTGCCGAATTCGCCGGCCAGGACTGGATATCGCGCATGCTCAACCCGAAGACCCTGCGCGCGGGCGACCGGATCAACCTGAGCTTCGACCTGAGCCAGTCACATCTCTTCGACGCGAAAACCGAACAGAGTTTGAGGGGGTAGAGCCATGGCGCGTATCGAGAAAGTTGAACTGCGCATGGTCGACCTCAAGCCGAAGGTCAGGCGCACCGATGCGATCCAGAGCTTTGTCAGCCAGGAAACCCCGATCGTCACCATCACCGATTCCGATGGCGCAACCGGCACCGGCTACAGCTACACCATCGGCACCGGCGGCTCCTCGGTGATGCGGCTTATCTCCGATCATCTCGCCCCGCGGCTGATCGGCCGC
>JAHJUC010000478.1 GCA_018829385.1 Alphaproteobacteria bacterium | reverse complement strand
GCTGCTGGTCTTGACCATGGCCCCCATGCTCGGCCTGCCGGTGCGCCAGTGGCTCGGGGAAAGCTTCGCCCTCTATCTGGAATTCGTCCTGGCAACCCCGGTCGTTGTCTGGGCCGCCCGGCCGTTTTTCCACCGTGGCTGGACCTCGATCAGGACCTGGAACCTCAACATGTGGACGCTGATCATGATCGGCGTCGGCGCCGCCTATGCCTATTCGACGATCGCCACCTTCCTTCCCGGCCTGTTCCCCGCGGGCCTGCAGATGCCCGGCGGCCACATGCCGGTCTATTTCGAGGCGGCGGTGGTCATCATTGCGCTGGTCTTTGTCGGACAGGTGCTGGAACTCAGAGCCCGCGAGCGCACCGGCGACGCCATCAGGGCGCTGCTCGACCTGGCGCCGAAAACCGCCCGCCGCATCACGCCCGATGGCGACGAATATGATGCGCCGCTTGAAAACATCGTCGCCGGAGACCGCATGCGGGTCCGGCCCGGCGAAGCCGTTCCGGTGGATTCCATCGTCGTCGAGGGCCACAGCTCCGTTGACGAGAGCATGCTCACCGGCGAACCGCTTCCCGTCGAGAAGGCCGAAGGCGACCGGGTCACCGGCGGCACGCTCAACCGCAACGGATCGCTGGTCATCGAAGCGGAGAAAGTCGGCGACGAGACCATGCTGGCGCGCATCGTCGCCATGGTGTCCTCCGCCCAGCGCTCCCGTGCCCCCATCCAGGGGCTTGCCGACCGCGTTGCCTCCTGGTTCGTTCCGGCGGTTGTGATCGTTGCCGTGCTGGCCTTCGTGATCTGGATGCTGATCGGCCCCGATCCCGCCTTCGTCTTCGCAATCGTTTCGGCCGTGTCGGTGCTGATCATCGCCTGTCCCTGTGCGCTCGGCCTGGCAACGCCGATGTCGATCATGACGGCGACCGGGCGCGGCGCCCAGGCCGGCGTCCTGATCAAGGACGCCGAAGCGCTGGAACGGATGGCCAAGGTCGATGTGCTGGTTGTCGACAAGACCGGCACGCTGACCGAAGGCAAGCCGACCCTGACGGACGTCATCGCGCTCGGCGATGTCGGGGAAGACGAGATGCTGTCACTGGTCCGGGGCCTCGAATCCGGATCGGAACACCCGCTGGCCGAAGCCATCGTCGAGGGGATTGCCGGACGCGGCATCGAGGCGGCGTCGGTCACCGGTTTTGAATCGATCACCGGCAAGGGCGTGTCCGCTCGTTCAGGAGACCGGGATCTCGCGCTCGGAAATGCCGCGATGATGCAGTTTGCCGGCGTCGATTGCAGCGCCGCTGACAGCCAGGCCGATGCCCTGCGTTCGGACGGCAAGACCGCGATGTATGTCGCCATCGATGGCAGGCTTGCCGGTCTGATCGCCGTTGCCGACCCGATCAAGGCAACCACGCGCGATGCCATCAGGGCGCTGCACGATGCCGGCCTCAAGATCATCATGGCGACCGGCGACAACGAGACCACGGCCCGCGCGGTGGCCGGTCAGCTCGGCATTGACGAGGTGCGCGCCGGCGTCCTGCCGGAAGACAAGAAGGCGCTGGTGGATGAACTGCACAAGGCCGGTCACAAGGTGGCCATGGCCGGAGACGGCGTCAACGATGCGCCGGCGCTGGCGGCAGCCGAAGTCGGCATCGCCATGGGAACCGGAGCCGACGTCGCCGTCGAAAGCGCCGGCATCACGCTTCTGAAGGGGGATCTGGGCGGCATCGTCCGTGCCCGCAAGCTGTCTGAAGCCACGTTGCGCAACATCAAGCAGAACCTGTTCTTCGCCTTTGCCTACAACAGCCTCGGCGTGCCGGTTGCCGCCGGGCTGCTTTATCCGCTTACGGGAACCCTGCTGTCGCCGATGATCGCGGCGGCCGCGATGAGCCTGTCGTCGGTTTCGGTGATCTCGAACGCGCTGCGGCTGCGCACGGTCAAGCTTGATGCTTGACCTTCCAGCCGGTGGAAGCCTTATGAAATGTCTCGAAGAAGAACGCGATGCAAATCAGGGAGGCAGAAGATGAACATCGGCGAGGCATCGGGGGCAACCGGCCTTCCGGCCAAGACCATCCGCTATTATGAGGATATTGGCCTGATCAAGCCTGACCGTGCTGCCAATGGCTATCGCGACTACGGTGGCAAGGACGTTCATCGCCTGGCATTCATCCAGCGCTCGCGAAGCCTCGGCTTCACAATCGACGAATGCCGATCGCTTCTCTCGCTCTACGAGGACAAGGAGCGTGCCAGTTCCGACGTCAAGGCGCTGGCGCTCGACAAGATCCGCGAGATCGACCGCAAGCTGGGCGAACTCAAGTCCCTGCGCGCCACACTCAAGACGCTTGCCGAACACTGCCATGGCGACGACAGGCCCGACTGTCCGATCATCGACGAAATCGCCGGGGCAGGCCGGGTATGACCGTGCGCAACATCCTGATCGCCGTCGTCCTGCTCGGGGCTGCGGTTTTCCTCTACCGCGGTCTTGCGACGCCTGCTGCCGTGCCGACAGGCGAGGCCCTGGCGAGTGTGCTGGTGCCCGATCTGTCGCCGGGTGCCCGCGAGGGCGAGACCCTGTTCAACCGGTCCTGCGCGTCATGCCACGGCAGCAACGCCGCCGGGCAGGACGGAGTAGCTCCGCCGCTGATCCACAAGATCTACGAACCCGGCCATCATGGTGACATGTCGTTCCATCTCGCCGCCAGGAACGGCGTCCGCGCGCACCACTGGCCGTTCGGCAACATGCCACCGGTCGAGGGAATCGCCGACGCGGAACTCGACAAGATCGTGCTTTATGTGCGCGAGCTCCAGCGCGCCAACGGGATTTTCTGAGCGGTCGGGACGCGCAAGGCTGGGCGACCCGAACCCGGGATGTCAGGTACGGGCGATGACAGCCTTGCTGCCCCGCCGCACCGCGCCCTTTACGCTCAGGATTGCGAACCATGCCGTGGTGCTTGCCGCGATCCTGTTCGGCCGGTTTCTGGTCAGGGCCTTTTCTGCCCGCTTCCTTCCGGTCTCCGATGCCTATCTCGCTCTCGGACCGGAAAACAGGATCGTGGACAATCTGCCGGCCGGAACCCGGATTCTGCGCACCGGCAACGACAGCGTCGTCGCCTCCATGAATGGCGATCAGACCGGAAAGGCGCTTTACGACGCCGGGGCCTGGATCGTGCTGCCGGCACTGGCAAACGGGTGCCTTGCACTGCGCGGGCGATAGGACCGGTTGCGCGAGCCGGCTGGGCCGCGATGGCAAACTTTACATCCATGATCGTTTATATTAAGTTTCGGAAACAATGGGTCCGCGCATCTTGACGCATATCCATCGTTGGACTTGCGAGCGTTGGACCGGGCGTATAATCCTTCTGTGCTGACAGTCAGGTGAGGGAAATGAAGGCGGCAGGACAGATCATGAGCGGAACGGGACTGGTGCGCATGCTCTGCGCGCTGTCGCTGCTGCTTTTGGCCTTTGCCCACAAGCCGCTCGTCTCGTCCGCCGCGGCGTCCACCTATGCCGGCGTCGACATCGCCGAATTCGTTCTGCCTGACGGAACCCTTCCCGATCTCTGCCTGACCGGTGAAGAAGACGGCGCACACCATTCCCTTGCCAATCATTGCGAAGCCTGCCGCATTGTCTCTTCGGTTGATCTGCCGTCCCCCTTTGGCGGCTATGTGGTCATCCGCCTGAGCGCGGCTGCGGAACTGACGGTCCCCCAGGACGCTCGGTTCACGCGGCCATTCCTGCGTGCAAACGCTTCCCCTCGCGGCCCCCCTCGCATCACGGCCTGATCTGGCCGCACCGATAGCCCGGTCCCGCGTCTGACGCGGAACGCGGGGCTTGTTCCGGACGCCTGCCAGCCGACCGTCATGGTCCGCACCTGCGTCATCCCTTCATCTCCCGCCTGCAGGAACCGCTTTTCGAAGCGGCTCTCCGTTCAAATCAATCCGCGCGCGTTCAGCGCCCTCAAGCAGAAAGCAAAAACCATGAAACGCTTTGCCATTCTTCTCTCCGCCGCCGTTCTCGGCTTGTCGACTGCCGCGGTCTCCGCCGAAGACTACAAGCTCGGTTCGCTCGAGATCGAGCATCCCTATGCCCGGGCAACGCCGCCCAACGCCCCGGTCTCCGGCGGCTACATGATCATCCGCAATTCCGGCGCTGAAGCCGACCGGCTGATCTCGGGTGAAGCGTCTTTCGCCGAGCGCGTCGAAATCCATGAAATGGCCATGGACGGTGAGGTCATGAAGATGCGCCAGCTCGCCGACGGCCTGGAGATTCCGGCAGGCGGCGAAGTCGTGCTCAAGCCCGGCGGATACCACGTCATGTTCATCGGCATCGACAGCCAGTTCAAGGACGGCGAGGTCCGCAACGTCAAGCTCACCTTCGAGAAGGCCGGCAGCATCGACCTCGAGTTCGAAGTCAAGGACATGAAGGCGATGCAGGGCCAGATGAAGATGGATGGAACCGGCAAGATGGACCATGGCAAGATGAAGCAGGGCGGCTGAAGCCATGCAGGATGGCTCCGCCAGCCAGGATGGCTCCGTCTTTCAGCCCGGCTCGGGCAATCAGCGCCCGGGTTTGAAAACCGGGATATGGGCGGCGATTGCCGCCCTGTTCCTGCTGTCGGTGGGATTCCTGGGCTGGCAATACGCGGTCCGGGGCACCGACCAGTCGTTGACGGCAGGCATGAAGCTCGGAACCGACTTCGCGCTTGTCGACCACGATGGCGCGCCGATCACTGAAGCCGCGTTCGCGGGCAAGCCGACGCTGCTCTATTTCGGCTTCACCCGTTGCCCCGAGGTCTGCCCGACCACTCTGTACGAAATGGCGGGCTGGCTCGATGCGCTTGGCGAGGAGGGCAGGGACATCCAGGCCTTCTTCATCTCGGTCGACCCGGAACGCGACACGCCCGAGATCATGAAGGGCTATTCGGAAGCCTTTACCGACCGGGTCACCGGGATCACCGGCGATCCTGACGAGGTCGCACGCGTGGTCGCCGCCTGGCATGTCTATGCGGCCAGGGTC
>JAHJUC010000477.1 GCA_018829385.1 Alphaproteobacteria bacterium | reverse complement strand
GTTCGGATAGGTCGGATTGCGCACCCGGTTGAGAATCACCTGGGCCACAGCGGCCTGGCCCTTGACGCTTTCGCCGCGGGCCTCGAAATAGATGCCGGCTGCGAGGCAACGCTGCTCGGCTTCCGAGAAGGTCTTGGCCGGAAGGGCGGTCGCCGCCCAGTCATGGTCGTCCTTGCCCACCGGCGGGATGAAGCGGCCGCGGCGGGTTTCCTCGCGAAGCACCGAGCTGAAGGGGGACTGCTTTGCATAGTCGGGCGCCGGTGGCGCATAGGCGGTGGCGAGAATGTCGGGATTGTCGTTGGTCACCAGGCTCGCCAGCATGGCGGGCACCTGAGGTTCGACCTTGCGCTTTCCGCTAGCATAGAACGCCGTGGCGATCTCGATTTCCTTGCCCCTTATGCTGGGCTTGAGGAAGGCCATGCTGTTCTTCAGCTCGAGCGAGGGCCGCAGCAGGCTCGACTGCCGCTCCAGCACCGAGCCGGCGGAAAAATCCTTGGGCGGCTGCACAGGGGCCACGGCAATGACGCGGCCCTGCTTGAGGTGACGGGTGACGCGGTCGGCATCGGGGCGCGGATCGGCGACACCGATCTTGCCCTGGAAGGCGATCTTGTCCCCGTTGGGAAGCGTCACCCCTGCCCCCGAAGCAATGGACGAGGTCAGGATGGGATCGGCGAACTCCAGTTCCGCAGCCTGGATCGAACCGGCGGGGGATGCGGTGAGAAAGGTTTTCCAGCGCGCATCCGACCCTTCGGCGCCGGCCAGCATGGTGGCCATATCGGCATGCGAGGTGACAGTCGGGCTGGACAGGAATGCCGCAAGGCCAAAAACCATGGGCGCAGACAGGCGGGCAAGCCATGAATGGCCGCTGCCGGACGAACGACGCTTCTGACGCAAAACAAGAACTCCGGAACTCAAGACACATACACGATACTGTGCCTGAGAATGGAGCATTAACCTTGATGGAGCGTTAATGGTGGCCCCTGAAAAGCCACGTCTGCCGAGGCCGACCCAGAAACGACGATTTCAGGCGCCGGAACGACGCCGCGCACCCTGTTATCCGCTGCGCTTTTTCGGGGCCAGTTTGCCCGACACCGTGCGCCGTGTGGATTTCTTCGGCATCACCGAAGCCCGCTTGGTCTTGCCGTCCTTGGGCGCGTAGGGATTGTCGCCGCTGCGATAGACCACGCGCAGGGGAATTCCCGGCATGTCGAAATCGGCGCGGAGCGAGTTGACCAGATAACGGGTGTAGGATTCCGGCACGGCCTCGGGCCTCGTGCAGGAAATCATGAAGCCCGGCGGGCGCGATTTTATCTGGGTCATGTATTTGAGCTTGAGCCGCCGTCCCGACACGGCCGGCGGCGGATGGTGCCCCTGGGTGTGGTCGAGCCAGCGGTTAAGCTTGGCGGTCGAAATGCGCTTGTTCCAGACCTTGTGGACGAAAGCGATGTTTTCCATCAGCCGGTCGAGGCCGTCGCCGGTCTGTCCGGCCACTGTAACGGCGCGGATGCCGCGGATCTGCGGCAGCAGGCGATCGGTCATTTCGCGCAGTTCCGCAAGCTTCTCCTGGCGGTTGTCGATCAGGTCCCACTTGTTGAAGGCGATGACAGGCGCCCTGCCCTCGCGGACCACCAGATCGGCGATCTGCAGATCCTGCTTCTCGAAGGGAATCGTGGAATCGAACACGATCACCACCACTTCGGCAAAACGGATGGCGCGCAGCGCGTCGGCGACCGAAAGCTTCTCCAGCTTTTCCTGGACGCGGGCCTTGCGGCGCAGACCGGCGGTGTCGAACAGCTTGATCTTGCGGCCCCGCCACTCGAAATCGACGGCGATGGAATCGCGGGTGATGCCGGCCTCGGGCCCGGTCAGCAGCCGTTCCTCGCCCAGGAACCGGTTGATCAGGGTCGACTTGCCGGCATTCGGGCGACCGACGATGGCCACCCTGAGCGGCTTGGTCTCATCGTATTCCGGACCTTCATCCTCGTCATCGGCGCCTTCGGGAATGGCGATATCGACATCGGTGACGGCTTCGGCGAGCGGATCGTTCTTGGGCGGAAAGCAGCGTTCCTCGCCGAAGGCCGCGACGATGGCGTCGCGCAGGTCGAGCATGCCGCCGCCGTGCTCGGCGGAGATCGGACAGGGTTCGCCGAGACCGAGCCTGAAGGCGTCGTACATGCCCGATTCCGAGCCCTTGGACTCGGCCTTGTTGGCGACCAGCACCACCGGCTTGCCGCGCTTTCTCAGGATATCGGCCAGCAATTCGTCGGCTGGCGTCAGCCCGGCCTTGGCGTCGATCAGGAACAGGGCGCCATCGGCCTCGTCCATCGCCGCCTCGCTCTGGGCGCGCATGCGGCCTTCCAGCGTGTCGGGTCCGGCAACTTCCAGACCGGCAGTGTCGATCATGCGAAAACGCAAATCGACCAGGCGCGCGTCGCCCGGACGGCGGTCACGGGTCACGCCGGGCGTGTCGTCAACAAGCGCCAGCTTGCGGCCGGCCAGCCGGTTGAACAACGTCGACTTGCCGACATTGGGGCGCCCGACAATGGCAAGGGTGATGGTCATGTTTGATCCTTGCCCGAGGGCGTCGTCATTGTCCGGGTTGGCCGCGCGGTCAGGATGCGCCGCCCCTGGCCGCGATCATGTCGAGCATGAGGGCAGCACGGGTCTTGACGCCGTTCGGCGCTTCGTTGTCGGCGGCGATATCGCCAAACCATTGCGAGGCCTGCTTGAGCTCTCCGGCGTTGTAGGCGGCAATTCCGAGCGCCTCGCGCGCCGAATGACGGGCCGGATTGCCAGGCACCGCCAGCACTTCAGCCTCTGCGGAAACGTCGGCGTAGCTACCGTTGTCGATCAGCAGGTAGGCCGCGCGCAAACGCGCCGCATCGCGGATCGCCACGGGCTGGGAGACATCCTTGCCGATGGCGGAAAAAGCGGAGATCGCGGCGGCAGTGTCGCCCTTGTCGGCCAGAACCGTGGCTGCACGCATTTTCGCCAGCACCGGATAGGAGCCATAGCCGGTCTTCTCGAGCTCCTGGAATTCTACCAGAGCCGCATCGGTGTTTCCGCTGCGGGCCTTTTCCAGGGCGGCGAGAAACACGTCGCCGGACCTGGCCGCGGTGGTCTCCTTCCAGTACTGCCAGCCGCGCAGACCGGCTGTGATCGCCACGATGCCGATCGCGACGGCGAGGATGACAAAGCGGAACCGCTTCCACAGCGCCTTCATGTAATCCGAACGCAGGTCCTCATTGACCTCGCGGATGAATGTCGAATTGTCGTCGGTCATCGCGTCACCGGCTAGGGCCGGCCCTCTCAAAATCGTGCCGCAAGCGGCGTTGTGTGGGGCCTTCTAGCCGATTTTATGGCTTCTGTAAGGGGGTGCGGCGTCGAAAGCGTCCCAAGGCCCGGGCAAACCGGTCACATTCCAATGATCGGCGGCACCCCGATCAGCAATTTGTGCAGCACCACCACAAAGAGCACATAGAGGACAAGACCGCCGACGACGGCAATGATATCCCATTTCAGCGGTCCGGCCACGGGGTTGCTGGTAAGGCCCCCCTGCAGGCGCTTCTTTTCCGAAATCCGGTCGACGACGGCCCAGGCGAGAAACCCGCCGAACAACAGCACCGAGGCCAGATCGCCATTGACCAGCAGATGGGCCAGCGCCCAGATCTTCACGCCGAGCAGCATCGGATGCTTGACGGCGGCCTTGATGCGTCCGGCAGGCACTTGCGAGGCGACCAGAAGAATCATGACCGGCAGCATCAACAGCGCCACGACATGACTCATCCAGGCCGGCGCCACAAAGAACACCACCGGATCCTGCCGCGCGATGCCATAGCCCCAGACAAGAATGACGAAGCCCACGATCGAGATCACCGTGTATATGCCTTTCCAGGCATTCAGGCCGCGCTGATCGATCTGCGCCTGACGGAACTCAGGCGCAACGATGCGGACCGAATGTATCCCCAAGAAAAGCACCAGTCCGAGTATCAGCCAGATCATTCCTGTCCTCCAATTCCGCGTTCGGGCATCTTCCACCCGCTTTCGCGCCGACCATAGACCGTACGTGATTGTATTAGAAGCTTCAGGCTTCGGTATTTGTGTCGCGACCCGGTCTGGTTCAAGATGGGCCGATGGAACCCGATCTCGTTGCCGCTCGCAGGCGGCTTGATGAAAGGAAGCGCGATCTCGATCGCATGTCGGCGCTGAGCCAGGAGGCCCGCGCCCCGGTGATGCTCGACCAGCAGTCGGTCGGCCGGCTGTCGCGGATGGACGCGATGCAACAGCAGGCAATGGCCGAGGCGCAGGAGCGGGCGCGCAAGCGCGATCTGGTGCGCATCGAGATGGCGGAACGGCGGCTGGCGGAAGGCGACTATGGCTGGTGCGCGGATTGCGGCGAAGCCATTCCGGACAAGCGGCTGGAAATCGATCCTATGGCGGAGAAGTGCGTCCGCTGCGCGTCCGGCTAGGGTTTCCACACCCGCGCCTTATTTGCGCGGCACAAAACGGCGGAGTTTTCAGTCAAGCGTAACACGGGCCGCCAGCACCATGATTTCAGCCACAACCCTCCCTGCCCTTTCCAGAACGGCGAGGCTTGGTCGCCTGACCGCGTCCCTCTTAGCGGGGCTCGGCATGCTGGCAAGCACTGCTTCGCTGGCAGGCGAGAGTCCTGAACAACTGGTGTTGATCTCCTTTGATGGCGCCCACGACAACCGGCTGTGGGACCGCAGCCTCGCCATGGCGAACCGCAGCGGCGCCCGGTTCACCTATTTCCTGTCCTGCACCTTCCTGATGAGCAAGGCCGACCGCGGGTCCTACACCGCGCCGGGCCATTCTTCCGGACGCTCGAATGTCGGCTTTGCCCGGGACAAGGCCGATGTTCTCACCCGGCTCGGCCATATCTGGTCGGCCTACCAGTCCGGCCACGAGATCGGCAGCCATGGCTGCGGCCATTTCGATGGAAAGGAGTGGGGCAAATCCGACTGGCTGAGCGAGTTCGACCAGTTCGACGCCGCTCTGGCCCATGCCTGGACGAACAACGGGGCCAAAGCGCCCTCCGGCTGGGCCCGGTTTGCCAGATCCGGCATCAGGGGATTTCGCGCGCCGTATCTGTCGACGGGCGACGGGCTTTTCGCGGCACTGGCGGCGCGCGGTTTCGGGTATGACGCCAGCACCGTGTCGAAAGGGCCCGCATCGCCCGGCTTCGACAAGCCGACCGCCCGCTTTGCGCTGCCGCTGATCCCGGAGGGACCACGGCAACGTCCGATCATCGCAATGGACTACAACCTGTTCGTCCGCCACTCCGCCGGCCTGGAAACCCCGTCGAAATCAAAGGAATTCGAAGAGCGCGCGCTGGATGCGTTCCGCGCTGCCTTCGAGGCCGAGTATTTCGGTGAACGGCGGCCGCTGCAGTTGGGTTTTCATTTCGTCGAAATGAATGGCGGCGCCTACTGGAACGCTCTGGAGCGATTCGTCGAGGAGACCTGCGGCCAGCCCGATGTCGCCTGCGTGACCTATGAGGAAGCCGTGCGGAGGCTGAGGCCGGAGGACGGATCGGCGAGCTGATCTAGAGCCGATCATCTTTAGATGGAATCGTTTGAACGCCGGGATTTCGTGGTCTGGCCAGAAGCGTGAGGCGACGCGGCGCGAGCGCCGTTAGCCTCGCGCGACGCCGTCCAGGGCGCGAAAGACCAAGTTCAGGCGATTATGATGGTTTGAGTCTGGCCTGACTGCCCGCTCCGCCTAGCTTGGACGTCTTTTCCGCGCCAGCGTCGTCAAAGTCCTCGCACGATGCACTGCATCGCGCTTGCGGCTTTTCCTAGCTGGCACGAAAAATCCTGTCCATCAAATCGCTTCCAGCTAAAGATGATCGGCTCTAGAAACCAGCCCGCCGAAATTCTCACCGCTTGGGATCTTCCAACGTCTGGACCTCGTCCGGACCGCCTTCACCCGGGGCCGGATCGGGGATCGGCTGCACAAAGCCGCCGTCGGCAAGATAGTCGCGCTCGATGTCATCGAGTTCCTGGCCACGGAAGACGGCTTCGAAAGCGTGCAGGCGCTTGTAGATGGAGATCAGCTCGACAATCGTGGTCCAGGAGTTGATCAGGAACTGGAACGAGTTCGAGACCTGGCCGAACGCGGTCAGGATCTGCTGCCAGATGCCGAGCGTGATCTTGCCCGTAACGATGGTCGGCACCAGCAGCAC
>JAHJUC010000476.1 GCA_018829385.1 Alphaproteobacteria bacterium | reverse complement strand
GCGTACACCTCGACGCCGCCACGTTCCGCGGTGACGCGCGCGCCGATCCGGTCGATCACAGCGGGCCAGGTGTATTGCGTTCCGCCGACACTCCAGCTGAGTTCGACCTTACGGCCGACAAGCGGATCGGCATCGGTCGCCATGCGGCCGTATTGCGCGTTGGTCAGGGTGAACTTCACATCGAGGGCACTGTCGTCATAGATCGACGCCACCACTTCGTTGGCGTTCACCGATCGGCCGGTCTCGACGGTCTCGTCGGAAATGATGCCGTCAAAGGGGGCCACCAGCGCGGTGTCTTCCAGCTTGCGCTGGGCTTCGCGGACTTTCCATTCGAGCCGCTCGGCATTGGCTTCCTGCTGGGTGCGCTGCGCTTCGGCAATCAGAATGTTGTTGCGCCGCTGGCTCGAAGCCTGCTCCCGCTGCGACAGGACCAGACGCCGCGCATCGACTTCCTTGTCCGTCAGCGCGCCTGAGCCCGCAAGCGACAGCGCCCGTTCCAGATCGGCACGGCCGAGCTCGAGCTGCGCATCGGCTGCTCCGAGCTGTTCGCGTTCGGAGGCCAGCCGCGCATCGATCTCGGCGATCGCGGCACGGGTGGAGGCGAGATTGGCGCGGGCTTCGATCAGCGCGCCTTCGTAGGCAAAGGGATCGACGCGCAACAGCACCGTGCCCCTGGCAACACGACGACCGGCAACCATGTCGGGATGGATCTCGACAACGTCGCCACTCACCGCCGCGCGCAGGTCGACATTGCGGCCGGTGTCGACCTGGCCATAAAGCCGGATGTCGGGCCGGTTGTCGGCGCGTTTGGCGACGGTTGTCTCGACGGTGTAGACCAGCGGTGTAAACGGCCTCGGGGTCCGTTCCTTGCGGGAGTCCGCAAGACGCTCCATCGCCACCCAGGCTCCGGCGAGCACCAGTGCCATCAGGGCGATCTGCACCACCGAGCGAACAAAGGCACGGCGTGCCGGCGCAGGTGTTGCACCCGCTGGTTCCGTCGGCAGTTCCAGCCGATTGTCTGCCTTGTCGAGCATCGCGTCACTCCGTTGCAGATCAACAGGTAACGCAATGGCGGTACATGGCAAATTAAAGTTTCGTCATGTTGCCGCCCGGCGGCTCTCAGCGCTGGATTTCGGCAGGATCAAAGCGATAGGCGGTGGAGCAGAACTCGCACTGGACGGTGATCGCGCCGTCTTCGACGCTCTCCCGCAGCTCTTCTTCCGAGAAACCGGCCAGAACCTCGCCCAGCCGCTCGCGCGAACAGCTGCACTTGTCGAAAACCGGCACCGGCGGATAGATCTTGGCTCCGCGCTCATGAAACAGCCGGTAGAGAAGACGTTCGGCGCCGACGTCGGGATCGGTCAGTTCGCCGGGATCGACCGTGGTCACCAGCGCCTTGGCTTCCGCCCAGCTGTCATCCTCGTGATGCATCATCGCCTCGACACCTTCCGGCAGATCTCCGCCGGGAAGATCGGGGGTGCGCATGCGATCCGGCGCCTGGGGCAGGAACTGGACCACGATACCGCCGGCGCGCCAGCTGTGGCGCGGCTTGCCTTCGTCGTCGCGGTCGATAAGTTCCGCAACGGCAAGGCGGACGATGGTCGGGATCTGCTCGGACTGGCGGAAATAGGTTTCGGCCATGGCTTCCAGCGTATCGCCCTTCATCTCGACGATGCCCTGATAGCGCTGCATGTAGGCGCCCTGGTCGATGGTAAAGGCCAGCACGCCGTTGCCGAGCAATTCGGCGGGTCTGGTCGCCCCGGCGGCCTCGGCCGCGGCCAGGCGATCCTCGTCAAAGCGGGCATAGGCGCGCAGGTTGCCGGGCGTGGAGAAATCCGCGACCAGCAGATCCACCGGCCCGTCACCCTTGGTCTGGACGATCAGCTTGCCCTCGAACTTGAGCGAGGTGCCGAGCAGCACGGTCAGGGCGATGGCTTCGGCGAGCAGCCGCGCCACCGGTTCCGGGTAGGAATGCCTGGACAGGATTGCGTCGATCATCGGACCGAGCTGCACGGCCCGGCCACGCACGTCTAGGCCATCCACCTCGAACGGCAGAACGCGGTCGTCTCCGGCGAAAACAGGTTCGCCGTGGGTCTGGATGTCGGTTTCCATCATCTATTCCGATTGTTCATCGCGCCAGACCCGGGCCTCGATCGATCGGGCCGGGTCCGGATTCACATTTCAAACGGCCCATATAGGTACTGACAGCGGCAAGCGCCAGAGGCGCTACAGGACCCCCATGCACCAGCGCATCACGGCCTTCTGGGCATGCAAACGGTTCTCCGCCTCGTCAAACACCACCGATTGCGGACCATCCATGACGCCGTCGGTGACTTCCTCACCGCGATGCGCCGGCAGGCAGTGCATGAAGAGAGCGTCCGGATTGGCCTTCTGCATCAGCTTTTCATTGACCTGATAGGGCACGAAGATGTTGTGGCCGCGGGCCTTGTGTTCCTGGTTCATCGACACCCAGGTGTCGGTGATCACGCAGTCGGCGCCCTTCACTGCACGGTCCGGATCGGCGCTGATGTCGATTTCCGCGCCCCGCTTGCGGGCCCACTCGACGAACCTGGCATCCGGCTCCGAGCCTTCCGGCGTTGCGATCTGCATGCGGTAGCCGAATTGGGCAGCGCCCTCGATGAGCGAGTGAAGCACGTTGTTGCCGTCGCCGGTCCAGGCCAGCGTCTTGCCCTTGATCGGGCCGCGATGCTCCTCGAAGGTCAGGATGTCGGCCATGATCTGACAGGGATGCGTGTCATCGGTGAGCGCGTTGATGACCGGCACCGTGGCATGCTCGGCCATTTCCAGCATGCGGGAGTGGTCAAGTGTCCGGATCATGATCATGTCGACATAGCGGGACAGGACCTTGGCTGTGTCGGCAATGGTTTCGGCCCGGCCAAGCTGCATCTCGGTTCCCGACAGGAACAGGGTCTCGCCGCCAAGCTGGCGCATGCCGACATCGAAGGAAACGCGGGTGCGGGTCGAAGGCTTCTCGAAAATCATCGCCAGCATCTTGCCGGCCAGCGGCCGGTCTGTTGCGGTCGCCGTCTTGGCGGATCGCGCACCGTCGATCATGGCGCGCAAATCGGCCGCGCTGACGGCCGAAAGATCCAGAAAGTGGCGTTCACCGGCGGATTTGGTCTGTGTCATGGAATCCAGTCCGTTTCAGTTGGCTGCACCGTTGCGGGACAGCATTTCGAGCGCGGCCTCTATTCTTGAGAGTGCGTCACGGGCTTCTTCGGCAGTCACGATCAGCGGCGGCAGCAGGCGCACGACATTGTCGCCGGCCGGTACACCGAGAATATGCTCGTTGCGCATGGCCGTCACCAGATCTGCATTGGATTTGGCGCATTTGATGCCAAGCATGAGGCCTGCGCCGCGGACATCGGAAATCAGGTCCGGATAGCGATCCTTGAGCGAGGCCAGGCCCTGCGTCAGGACCAGCGCCACATCGTTGACATGGGGCAGGAACCCGGGCTCCAGAATGACATCAAGCACCGCGTTTCCGACCGCCATGGCGAGCGGGTTGCCGCCATAGGTGGTGCCATGGGTGCCAAGCGTCATGCCGTCGGCCGCGGCGGCCGTGGCAAGGCAGGCGCCAAAGGGAAAGCCGCCGCCGATGCCCTTGGCCACAGCCATGATGTCAGGCTCGATGCCGGCCCACTCATGCGCGAACAGCTTGCCCGTCCGGCCGACGCCGGACTGGACCTCGTCGAGGATCATCAGGATGCCCTGCTCGTCGCACAGCTGGCGCAGGGCACGCAGGCTTTCATTCGACAGCGGGCGAATGCCGCCCTCGCCCTGTACGGGCTCGATCAGAATGGCGGCGGTCTCTTCGGTGATCGTCGCCTTCAAGGCTTCGATATCATCGAACGGCACCTGGTCGAACCCCTCGACCTTGGGACCGAAGCCTTCGAGATACTTTGGCTGGCCGCCGGCGGCAATCGTCGCCAGGGTGCGGCCGTGAAAGGCGCCTTCGAAGGTGACTATGCGGTAGCGTTCGGGCTGGCCGTTGACAAAGAAATGACGGCGCGCGGTCTTGATCGCGCATTCAAGCGCCTCGGCGCCGGAATTGGTGAAAAACACCTTGTCGGCAAAGGTCACCTCGGTGAGGCGCCTGGCCAGACGCGACTGATCCGGGATCTCGTGCACGTTGGAGAGGTGCCACAGGCGGTCGGCCTGGGCCTTGAGCGCCTCGACCAGATGCGGATGGGTGTGGCCGAGCGAGTTGACCGCGATGCCTGCAGCAAAATCCAGATAGCGCTCGCCCTCGGGGGTTTCCAGCCAGACGCCATGCCCGCGTTCAAAAACGATCGGCACGCGGTTATATGTATCATAAAGCGGCTTGGCGTCGGCCATGGCGCTTCTCTCCCCCTTTAGAGAACGGACAACAGAGCATCCCCCTTGCCTCGCGAGCGCCGCAGCGACCCGAACGGCAGGGCATGCCGGAAAACCAAAATGCCGCCCTTTCCGGGGCGGCGAGGGCACTATTTACATTTAGGCCATGCCTGTCAATGAGACAGGATGCCCACGCTGCCCGGGCCGTTTTCCGTCATGTCCCGGAGACCGTTTCCGGTCCGGCCGGCGTTTCGGAACCGCTACCGGGTAAGATTTCGTATCCGCCGCCTAAGTTGGGGAAAACCGCAAAAAGGAATCAGCATGATTCGGCTGACTCTTGTCACGGAGTCTGCCGACCACTAAGTTGAGACCATGAAGTAGAGGTTCGCGGCGGACACTATTCACCTCATTGTAACCGAGCGTTCAAGTTCCGGTCATCCGGGGCGCCGGTGAGGGATTCTGCCATCCCGAAATACGGGATACAGGGAGAGCATTGCATGAACTGGACTGATGAACGGGTCGAAAGGCTCAAGAAACTCTGGGCGGACGGGCTCAGCGCTAGCCAGATCGCGGCACAATTGGGCGGCGTCAGCCGCAATGCGGTGATCGGCAAGGTGCACCGGCTCAACCTGCCCGGACGCGCCAAGAGCGGCGGACAGGCATCGGTGCGCACCAAGCGCGCGACGGCCGCCCCCCGTGCGCCGAATTACGCCGGCCGCACCGCTGCACAGGCAACCCGAACCATGAGCCGTTCAAGCGGCGGAGCGCAGCTGAAGGAAGATCTCGACGTTGTCGCCTCGGAAGAGATCGACACACGTCCGATGGAAGACGTGGTGGTGCCGATTTCACGCCGGCTTTCGCTGGTGGAGCTTTCGGAGCGGACCTGCAAATGGCCGGTCGGCGATCCGCTGCAGGAAGGTTTTCACTTCTGCGGCAACGATTCAGGCGATGCCTCGCCCTATTGCGGTTATCACGCCAAGCTGGCCTTCCAGCCATCAAGCGAGCGCAAGCGGGCCCGCTGATAAAGGGCAAGTCTGCCCCAGGCGCGACGAGACAATGCAAAAAGCCCGGATCGACCGCGATCCGGGCTTCGTTGTTTCTGGGCTTCCAGGCCAGCTCATCCCAGCCGGACCAAGGGTCCGGATGCAGCTTTGCCCGCCTGCCTCAGCTTTCGATCGAATAACCTGCGCCACGAACGGTGCGGATGGTGTCGCGCATGCCGGAAAGATTGACCGCCTTGCGCAGCCTGCCGACATGCACGTCGACCGTGCGTTCGTCGACATAGACATCGTGGCCCCAGACGCCATCGAGCAACTGCGCACGGGAATAGACCCGGCCGGGCGAGCTCATCAGGTATTCAAGCAGCCTGAATTCGGTCGGTCCGAGCTTGATGTCGCGGCCACGGCGCCGGACCCGGTGGGTTTCGCGGTCCAGTTCGATGTCGCCGACCTTGAGCTGGCTGGAGATCACCTCCGGCCGGGCGCGGCGCAGCATGGCGCGCACGCGGGCGAGCAGTTCGGGCGTTGAAAACGGCTTGACGACGTAATCGTCCGCACCTGTCGCCAGGCCGCGGACCCGTTCGCTTTCCTCGCCCCGCGCGGTCAGCATGATGATCGGCAGCCGCTCGGTCTCGGGCCGGGCGCGCAGGCGGCGGCACAATTCGATGCCGGAAATTCCGGGCAGCATCCAGTCGAGGATCAGGAGATCGGGGACACGCTCCTGCAGCCGGATCTCGGCCTCGTCGCCGCGCAGCACGGTGTCGACCTCGTAGCCTTCAGCTTCCAGATTGTAGCGAAGCAGCACCGAGAGCGCCTCTTCGTCCTCAACCACAGTAATACGCGGACTCATCGCCATGGCTCATGCACTCCGTAACGCTGTCAGGCCGAACCCGGCGCGGGCGCGACCATGGTGGCGGTATCGTCATCCTTCGGGCGCTCGGTCGCGAATTGCTCGCCGGTGGCGACGTAATAGACCGTCTCGGCAATGTTGGTGGCGTGGTCGCCGATCCGCTCGATATTCTTCGCACAGAACAGAAGATGGGTGCAGGCCGTGATGTTGCGCGGATCTTCCATCATGTAGGTCAGCAATTCGCGGAACAGCGAGGTGTAGATCGCATCGATCTCCTCGTCGCGCTCCCGGATCGAATTGGCGAGATCGGGCGAACGCGTGGCGAAGGCGTCGAGCACTTCCTTGAGCTGCGTCAGGGCCAGTTCGGCCAGATGCTCGAGCCCGCGCACCAGCTTGCGCGGCTGCGCCATGGTGTGAACCGCAATCACCCGCTTGGCGATGTTCTTGCCAAGATCGCCGACGCGCTCGAGATCGGAGGCGATCCGGATCGATCCGATGATCTCGCGCAGGTCGGACGCCATCGGCTGGCGCTTGGCGATCACCAGAACCGCCTTCTCGTAGATCTCGCGTTCACCATTGTCGAGCAAGAGGTCTTCCGAGATGACGCGCTGGGCGGAGGCGGTGTCGGCATTGACAAGCGCGGCAACGGCATCGGCAACCATGCGTTCGGCGATACCGCCCATTTCAGACAAGCGGCGGGCAAGGAAGCGGAGTTCGTCATCATAGGAGGTGACTGTATGGCCTTCAGGCATGGTTTGATCCTTCAATCCTGTAATCGCGACGCGTAAATGAATCGCATTAGCCGAAGCGGCCGGTGATGTAGTCCTGGGTCAGCTTGTTGTCCGGATTGGTGAACATCTTGTCGGTGGGACCCTCCTCGACAAGATAGCCCAGATGGAACATCGCCGTGCGTTGCGAGACGCGGGCGGCCTGCTGCATCGAGTGGGTGACGATCACAATAGTGTAGTTGACGCGGAGTTCATCGATCAGCTCCTCGACCTTGGCCGTGGCGATCGGGTCAAGCGCCGAACAGGGCTCATCCATGAGGATGACCTCCGGGCTGACGGCGATGGCTCGGGCGATGCACAGGCGCTGCTGCTGACCGCCCGACAGGCCGGTGCCCGACTCGTGCAAGCGATCCTTTACCTCATTGAACAGGCCGGCCTTTATCAGACTCCGCTCGACAATCTCGTCCATTTCCGCCCGGGTAGATACCTGGCCGTGAATACGCGGGCCGTAGACGATGTTATCGTAGATCGACTTCGGGAACGGATTTGGCTTCTGAAAAACCATGCCGACTCGCGCCCTCAACTCAACGACATCAATCATCGGCGCATAGATGTTTTCGCCATCAAGCGTAATGTCGCCGGACACTCGACAAATATCGATCGTGTCATTCATCCGGTTCAGACAT
>JAHJUC010000475.1 GCA_018829385.1 Alphaproteobacteria bacterium | reverse complement strand
TGAACTGGTCGTCAGACAGATCGCCCAGCACCTGGACATTCTCGTAGACGTCCTTGGCCCGGTCGCCTTCGGGATCCGCCTCGTAAGGCGGTTCGGGCGCGACATTGGCAAGCTTGAGCGCAGCCTGATCCTCGCGGTCCAGCGTGTGGAACATGCCGGATCCGCGATAACCGATCTGGTCGGTGTCGACGGGCGGCAAGTCCCAGTCGGCGCCGAAGATGATGGCGGCTCCGACGAATACACCGGCGGCGGCGGCAAATGGTATCCAGAGTTTCATGGTCTTAACCCCCTATGGCCGGATCGACGACGGTTGGCCACATGTCGGGCAGCGGCGCGACAATGCCGTGCTTCATGCCCCAGAGGTACCAGTTGTCGACCACCGTCCCGGTCAGCAGAATGCCGATCCCGCCGGTGATTGGAGTGAGCACGGCAAACCACCAGGCCCAACGGTGAACAGATTCCATGGTGGCGTTGAAGCCCATGGTCCATCTCCAGAACAGCGCCGCGCGTTCGGACGCGGTGCCGCGATCGGTGATCTGTTCGAGCTCGCGTTCGCCGCCGTAACGGGTGACGGCGAGGATTGTCGCGCCATGCATGGCGAACAGCAGCACCGAGCCGTAGAGGAAGACGATCGAGAGACAGTGGAACGGATTGTAATAGAGATTGCCGTAGCGGATCGAGAATGCCGCCGTCCAATCGAGATGCGGAAAGATGCCGTAAGGCACGGCTTCCGCCCAGTTGCCCATCAGAATGGGCCGGAACAGGCCGAGCACCAGGAACAGCCAGATCGCCGCGCCAAAGGCCCAGAACACATGGGTGCCGAGACCGAGCGCCCGCGCCCGGACATAGATCCTGGCCCACCAGAGCAACACCGCAGCAAGCAGGAAGACGCTGGAGATGATGTACCAGCCGCCTTCGTTGAGCGGCGGGACGATCGACAGGCCGTATTTCGCCGGCGGCGGTTCGAGCGCCAGCCAGAACAGCTGGCGGATGAACTGGACCGGATCCCAGCCGACGGACGCCAGCATGTTGAACCCGACGATGACGAACCAGATGGTCCCGGAGATCAGCGCGGCGGTGCCGAGGAACCCGAGATAGACCGGTCCGATCTGGGCATTGCCGAACCAGCCGGCAAGCCAATTGTAAAACGGTGTTCCGACGCGTTCGTCGTCACCCCGGGGCAGCGGAATACCGGCTTCGACGGGACCGCGGACCTGCACTTGGGTAAAGATGTTTTGATATTGCATGATCAGATCCCTTTCAGCTCCAGATCGGCAGATCGAGCCACCAGTTCCACCATTGCGGCCAGCCCTTGTTCCAGAGCGGGCCACTGATGACGATGCAGACCGCGCTCCAGAACCCGGCGTTCAGGGCCAGCACCAGACCGAGGCGGTGGATGCCCAGGGTGCCGACGGAATAGCCGATGATGTCGCGGAAGAAGGTGTCTTCGTATTCCGGCGTCTTGACCACGTCCTGCTTGTTGCGCAGCGAGCCGTCACCGCCCGGATTGGCGGCAGAGAGGATCAGACCTCCATGCAGCGACAGGGCCATCGTGGTGGTGAAGAACAGCGACACCGCCAGCATGTGCGCCGGATTGTAATGGAAGTGCAGATACTGGTAGCCGACGTTGGACACCCAGTCGAGGTGACTGAAGATGCCATAGGGGAACCCATGGCCCCAGGCGCCGAGCAGCACCGGCCGGATCACCACCAGCGTGACATAGGCAAAGATCGCGACACCGAAGGCAAACGGCACGTGGTAGCCAATGCCGAGCTTGCGACAGATCTCGACCTCGCGCAGAGCCCAGGAAACAAACGCGCCGATGGCGCAGATGGTGATGACCTGCCAAAGGCCGCCATCCTTCAGCGGCGCCAGGCCAAGGCCGTAGCTCAGATCCGGCGGCGCAATGGAGATTCGCCAGATGTTCCAGGTCGGTCCGAGCGCAGCCCCGTAGAGGATCAACGCGGTTCCGACGACAGCGAAAAACGCGGCCGTGAGGCCAAAGAAGCCAACATAAAATGGTCCGACCCAAAAATCGAACAGGTCACCGCCTATCAGGGTGCCACCGCGTACGCGGTATTTTCTTTCAAAACTCAGCAGCGCCATGGCTTGTCTCCAACCTCTGGACTTGCGGGCTATTCACGCAATCCCGTTCCAGGTTTTGCCCATTCCGGATTTCGACCGCGGGCGGATGACCGGGGTCATTGCCCCGCCCGCAGTCATTGTTGTCAGCGTTCAGCCGATCATCGTGGGGAGCAGCCCCAGGATGCCCGTCGACGGATCGAGTGCGCCGGTCACCACCGGTGCGCCTTCGAGCCAGTTGAAGCGGGTCGTGCTGAGCAGGACGAGATGAATCATCACCGCCAGCGCGAAAAGGAAAACACCCTGGACGACCAGCGTTTTGCGCGGGTCGAAAAGCATCCATATTCTCCACATTTCGCTTCTCCTTTACGCGAGCATTGGCAGGAATGCGGTTACCGTCTGGCCGACGCCTTCAAGCGACGCATAGCCTTCCGGACCGGGGATCCACGGGCGCCAAAACCAGACGAGAAGATGTGCAACGACGGCTATCGCCACGAATGCAATCATCCCCTGGAGGTAGTACGAGTGGAACTCCTGTGCTTCGCCTTCGGTCATTCCCGAAAGCGAAACGGTGTTTGGACTGGACATTGAAGTACCTCCTAGTCACAAGCGCTGCGGTGCCCCGCAGCCGGGTCTGCCTCAGACCGCCCCGAAAGGGCGGCTTCGGCGGGTATTGCCGGATTTGGACACCGGCAAAGGCGTCGGGTCAGGCGATGAACGCATAACCCGCGATGGCGTGGGCCGAGGCCCGTGCCTCGGCAAAAACAGAACGGCCATGGCTGTCGAGCGGATTGCCGCGCATGGCTGCTAACAGGCGGGATGCGCCCGCCATGGCGAAACAGATGACAAAGGCTAAGGCGACCAGAAGCCGGTATTCGATCCGGTCGGCCCGTGACTGGCCGCGGGCGGCCTGCCGTTCCCTGTGATGCATCGTCATGCTCATCGCACTCTCCCTGTCTGCCGGACCCATCCGGCGTTCTATGCGGCCCGCCCGCGCCTGAGCGCCTGGCTGGCCAAATCCACGTCTTCCTGGTTGACGACTTCGCTGCCGCGGGACCGGGCTTCGGCCTCCGACGCATCGCGCAGCCGCTTGGCGGCGGAAATCCGGACCAGAACCGGCTCAAGACCGATTGCGTGATCGAGTTTTGCCTTGGCTTCCGGCGCCCACGGGATCTCGCCGCGCGTTCTCGCCGGCGTCGCCTCGACGGCGTCCATGTCGGTGGCCAGCGGCAGGATCGAAAACAGCGCGTCAAACAGCGCATTGCAGACTTCCTGGATCAGCCAGGACGCGCCCGAATAGCCCATCACCGGCGTGCCGGTGTGGCGGCGGATGATCGCTCCGGGGAACGACACCGGGACGTAGATCGCCCTGCCCCCCGCCTCGGCGAGATACATGCGCTCGTTGTAGGAGCCGAACATGATCAGGGGCGGCTTGTCCTTGATCATCTGGCGGATGGCCTGGTTGTCTGTCTTCTTGCCTGCGATGCGCTGCACCGAGAAGGTGCAGGGCATGCCCATTTCCTCGGTGAGGAAGTTGCGGATGCCGCGCTCATAGGTCTCGCCGGCGACAATGGCGTAGCTCGCGGTGGCGAAGAAATCCTGGGTCACCGAGCGCCACAGGTCCCACATCGGCTTGAGTGTCGTGTGCTTCTCGCGCTCGATGAAGGGTTCGGGATCGAGCCCCAGCATCTCGCCGAGCGACCTGAGGAACGCGGTGGTCGAATGGATGCCGATGGGAGCCTGCAGGTAGGGCCGGTCGAGCGCCTCGCACAGCAGCCTGCCGAATTCGCGGTGCAGGCAGACATTGGCTTCGGCGTCGGCGAGCTTGCCGACATCGGCGAGGTGGCTGCCGAGCGGGAAGGTCATGTTGACCTCGGCGCCGATGCCTTCGACCAGGCGGCGGATTTCAGCGAGATCGGAGGGCTGGTTGAAGGTGCCGTAGATGGCGCCGATGATATTGACCTTCGGCTTCTCGCCGTCCTTGCGTGGCTTCACGTCGCGCACCTTGCCCTTTTTCGGGCCGTACTCGGTCCACAGCCATTTCAGCGCCCGGTCGGCGGACTGCCACTGGTCCTCGTCGATGGTGCGGGGCAGGAAGCGCTGGATGTTCATGCCCTCCGGCGTCACGCCGCCGCCGATCATTTCGGCAATCGAGCCGGTGACGACGACAGCGGGGAGATCGGGATCGAGCACGGCGCGGGCGCGTTTCATCGCGGCTTCCGTGCCGTGCTGGCCGAGTTCCTCCTCGCCAAGCCCGGTGACGACGATGGGCAGTTCGTGCGGCGGCAGCGCATCGGTGTAGTGCAGCACCGATGTGACCGGCAGGTTCTCGCAGCCGACCGGGCCGTCGATGATCACCTGCATGCCCTTGATGGCGGTGAAGACATAGACCGAGCCCCAATAGCCCCCTGCCCTGTCATGATCGATGATCAGCGTCATGTGCCAACCGCCTCCCCGGAATCGACCGCGTTTTTCGAGGCGGCAGCCTTGGCGGCGAATTTCTTGCGGAAGCTGGTGTTGGCCACCGGGGTGTCTTCCCAGACGCCGGCCTTGTCGCCCTGGCCGACGCCTTCGAAGAATTCCTTCATCCGGTCGAAGCGCGGCTTGTTGGCGATGGCCGCGTTGACGACGGCTGCG
>JAHJUC010000474.1 GCA_018829385.1 Alphaproteobacteria bacterium | reverse complement strand
CACGGAGGTGTCGATCAGGTAGAGTTCGGCCCCGGCATAGTAGACCACGCACAGCATGGCGAAGCCCGACAACCAGGTCACGTAGCTTTCCCATTTGAACCAGGTCAGATGCTCGGGCAGCCGCTCGGGCGCCACCAGGTACTTCTGGATATGGTAGAAGCCGCCGCCGTGAACCTGCCACTCCTCGCCATAGGCGCCCACCGGAAGTCCGGGACGCTGCACCAGCCCGAGATCCAGGGCGATGAAATAGAACGATGATCCGATCCAGGCGATTGCCGTTATCACATGCAGCCAGCGCACGGCAAAGCTGAGCCATTCCCATAAAACAGGATAATCGTACATCGGTGCCCCTCGCACTTCGCGTTTGTTTTGCAGTGCACATGATGCGCAATGCGGAGCCGAATGGAAAGCCCGCTTTCGCGTCTCCGCGAGTTAATCAGCTGCAGCTTTTTTCTGAAAGTCGAATTGATTGTCTGGCGAATCCGGAAAGGTTCATTCCCGGTTTCGTTTTCCACAATCGCTGTCACAAAACTGTTTTCAATTGCGCGATAGACACTCTGAGGCTACGTTTCCCTTTCGGGTCACGTTCGTTTTCACGCGTTTCCCATCAAGGGAGGAAGTTCACATGAAAAAACTCATCGCCGCCGGCGTTGTCGCCGCACTCTTGTCGGGCGTTGCACCTGCAAGCGCCGCCACGCAAATCGATTTCTGGCACGCTTTCACAGGCCGTCTTGGAGAGCTGCTTGACGAGCAGGTTGCCAAGTTCAACGCATCCCAGACAGACTACACCGTGGTTGCCACCAACAAGGGCAACTATTCCGAAACGCTCAATGCCGGCATCGCCGCGTTCCGCGCAGGCGAGCAGCCCGACATTCTTCAGGTGTTCGAAGTCGGCACCGCGACCATGATGGGTGCCAAGGGTGCCATCAAGCCCGTTTACGAAGTCATGGCCGAGTCGGGCCTGCCGTTTGATCAGTCGGCCTATCTTGCCGCGGTTGCCGGTTATTACACCACCACCGAAGGCCAGATGCTGTCGCTGCCCTACAACTCCTCGACGCCGGTTCTTTACGTCAACAAGGATGCGCTGAAGGCCGCCGGCCTCGATCCGGAAATGGACCTGTCGACCTGGGAGCAGGTCGGAACGGCGCTCGACGCGCTGAAGGCTGCCGGCAACAAGTGCCCGCTGACCACCGCATGGCAGAGCTGGGTTCACCTCGAAAACCTCTCCGCCTACCACAACGTGCCCTTCGCCACGAAGGAGAACGGTTTTGCAGGCGTCGACACCGAGCTGACCTTCAACGGCGACGTGCAGGTCAAGCACATCGATACGCTCGGCCAGTGGGCCAAGGACGGCAAGTTCATCTATTCGGGCCGCCGCAACGAGGGCGGTGCGCCGTTCCGCGCCGGTGAATGCGCGCTGTTCACCGAATCGTCGGCTGGTTATGCCGGCGTGAAGAAGGAAGCCACCTTCGATTTCGCCATCCGCCCGCTGCCCTACTGGAGCAGCGTCGAAGGCGCGCCGCAGAACACCATCATCGGTGGCGCGTCCCTGTGGGTCATGCAGGGTCAGACGCCGGAAGAATACAAGGGCGTTGCGGCGTTCTTCAACTTCCTGTCGAGCGCAGACATCCAGGCCAAGTGGCACCAGGACACCGGCTACCTGCCGATCACCATGGCTGCCTACGAGGCAACAAAGGCATCGGGTTTCTATGATGCCAATCCCGGCACCGACATCTCGATCATCCAGATGACCGGCAAGGCGCCGACCGCCAATTCCAAGGGATTGCGTCTGGGCAGCTTTGACCAGATCCGTGGCATCATCGACGAGGAACTCGAAGGTGTCTGGAACGGTTCGAAATCCGCAAAGGATGCGCTGGATTCAGCCGCCTCTCGCGGCAACGAACTGCTCCGCCGCTTCGAGCAGGCCAACCGCTAACAGCGTCGATCCGGCGGAGCCGTCACCGGCTCCGCCGTTTTTCTCCATCCGGTCGGTGATTCATGGAAAAGCGTGTCGTATTTGACAACCGCTGGCTGCCCTATCTGCTGGTCGCCCCGCAGTTGCTTGTCACATTTGTGTTTTTCTTCTGGCCGGCCGGGCAGGCGATCTATCAATCCGCCTTCATTCCCGATCCCTTCGGACTCAAGACCCAGTTCGTCGGTTTCGGCAATTTCGAATATCTCTTCGGCAATCGCTACTACCGCGAATCCTTTCTCACCACCGCCGTCTTCTCGGTGCTGGTCACCATCTCGGCTATGTCCTTCGCCCTCTGGCTTGCCGTCCTTGCCGACCGCGTCATCAAGGGATCGAGCGCCTACCGCACGCTGCTGATCTGGCCCTATGCGGTCGCCCCGGCGATCGCCGGTGTGCTCTGGCTGTTCATGTTCAATCCCTTCACCGGCGTCATCGCCTGGATGCTCGCGCATGCGGGCTATGTCTGGAATCACAATCTCGATGGCGGCCAGGCCATGGCTCTCGTGGTGGCGGCCTCGGCATGGAAGCAGATCAGCTACAATTTCCTGTTCTTTCTCGCCGGGCTGCAGGCCATCCCCAAGAGCGTCATCGAGGCGGCCGCGATCGACGGCGCCAGCTTCTGGCGCAGGTTCTGGACCATCGTCTTTCCGCTGCTGTCGCCAACAACCTTCTTTCTGCTGGTGGTCAATATTATCTATGCGTTCTTCGACACGTTCGGCGTCATTCATACCATCACCCAGGGCGGCCCCCAGCAATCAACCACGATCCTCGTCTACAAGGTTTTCGCCGACGGCTTCGTCGGCCAGGATCTGGGTTCATCCGCGGCGCAGTCCGTGGTGCTTCTGGCGCTTGTGGGGATACTGACCGTGGTCCAGTTCCGTTTCATTGAACGACGGGTGCACTACTGATGAGCGGCATGGTCGAAAAACGAGGGCTCGGAACCTGGCTCACCCATGCCGGGCTGATCTTCGGCATCGCGGTGATCTGCTTCCCGATCTGGATCGCCTTCGTCGCCTCCACGGTGACCCAGGACGATCTGATCCGTCCGCCGATGCCGTTGCTGCCGGGGCCGCATTTCCTTGACAACTATCTCGAGGCACTGCTCACCGGCGGCGTCGCCCCTGTCTGGCAGATGCTGCTCAATTCCCTTGTGATGGCGCTCGGCATCACCATCGGCAAGATCATCATCTCGCTGCTGTCGGCCTATGCCATCGTCTATTTCAAGTTCCGCTTCCGGATGCTGTTCTTCTGGTTGATCTTCATGACGCTTATGCTGCCGGTCGAGGTCCGCATCGTGCCGACCTACGAGGTGGTGGCGAGCCTGGGGCTGCTCAACAGCTACACCGGTCTGATCCTGCCGCTGATCGCCTCGGCCACGGCCACCTTCCTGTTCCGGCAACTGTTCATGACAATCCCTGACGAACTGACGGAAGCCGCCCGCGTCGACGGCGCCGGTCCGGTGCGCTTCTTCATCGATATCCTGCTGCCGATGTCGCGCACCAACATCGCGGCACTCTTCGTCATCCTCTTCATCTACGGCTGGAACCAGTATCTCTGGCCGTTGCTGATCACCACCGAGCCGTCCATGAACACGGTGATCATGGGCATCAAGCAGATGCTGCCGACCGGAGACCAGACCGTCGAATGGCCGGTCATCATGGCGACCGCCATGCTGGCAATGCTGCCGCCGGTGCTCGTCGTCATCGGCATGCAGAAACTCTTCGTCAAAGGCTTGGTCGAAAGCGAGAAATGAATTCCCATGGCTGAAATCAGACTTGAAGCGATCAAAAAAAGCTACGGCCGGACCGAAGTCATTCACGGCATCGACGCCGAGATCAGGGACGGTGAGTTCATCGTCATCGTCGGACCGTCGGGCTGCGGCAAGTCAACGCTGTTGCGCATGGTCGCGGGCCTTGAAACCATCACCTCCGGCGACATCCACATTGGCGACCGGGTGGTCAACAAGCTTGAACCACGCGAGCGCGATATCGCCATGGTGTTCCAGAACTACGCGCTCTATCCGCACATGAGCGTCTTCGACAACATGGCCTATGGCCTCAAGATCGCCAATGTGCCCAAGGCCGAAATCCGGGCCCGCGTGGCCGAAGCTGCCCGCATGCTTGAACTTGAGCTCTATCTGGACCGCAAGCCGCGGCAGCTTTCCGGCGGCCAGCGCCAGCGCGTCGCCATGGGCCGCGCCATTGTGCGCAAGCCCGCCGTCTTCCTGTTCGACGAGCCGCTATCCAATCTCGATGCCAAACTCAGGGTGCAGATGCGGCTCGAGATCAAGGCGCTGCAGCGCAAGCTCGGTGTCACGGCGCTTTACGTCACCCACGATCAGGTCGAGGCGATGACGCTCGCCGACCGCATGATCGTCATGAACGCCGGTGTCGCCGAGCAGGTCGGCGCGCCGCTCGAAGTCTACGCCAATCCGGCGACCCTGTTTGTCGCGGGCTTCATCGGATCGCCGCCGATGAACGTGCTCAGTCACGATGTCCGGCCGGGCAGGGGGGCGCTCGATGCGGGCGCCGTGATCGGCATCAGGCCCGAGCATATCGACCTCGTCGCGCCGGGCGCCGGCTTGCTTGATGCCGATGTCGCCTTCTGTGAGCCGCTCGGGGCCGAAACGCTGGTCCACTGTGTCACCCCCGCCGGTGACAAGATCGTGGTGCGCATCGACGGCGAAACCGTCCTGCCCGCCGATGGCAGCCGTGTCGGTCTGGCAATCGATCCGGCCCGCATCCTCGCCTTCGACGCAAGCGGACGCCGCAGCGAAGTCTGAGAAGGCTCCCGTCCTCCGCAAATGATCAAGATGCGGTCGTGTCCGGTTGTTGAACCACTCCCTGTTTTATGACAACGATTTGCCGGACGGAGGAGGTTTGGCGCATTG
>JAHJUC010000473.1 GCA_018829385.1 Alphaproteobacteria bacterium | reverse complement strand
CTCTTCATTGATGGTGCGGGCGCCGCAATCGAGCGCGCCGCGGAAGATGTAGGGAAAGCACAGGACATTGTTGACCTGGTTGGGGAAATCCGACCGGCCGGTGCAGATCATCGCGTCGGGCCGCGCCGCGCGCGCCTCGTCCGGCATGATTTCGGGCGACGGGTTGGCGAGCGCCATGATCAGCGGCCGCTCGGCCATGGTGGCGAGCATGTCGGGCTTGAGCACGCCCGCGGCCGAGAGGCCGAGAAACACGTCCGCGCCGCCGATCGAGTCCGTCAGCACCCGGTTGTCGGATTTCTGCGCGTAGACCGATTTCCACTGGTCCATCAGCACCTCGCGGCCCTCGTAGACGAGGCCCTCGATGTCGTGAACCCAGATGTTTTCGCGCTTGGCGCCGAGCGCCACCAAGAGGTTGAGGCAGGCCAGCGCCGCAGCACCCGCGCCGGAGGTGACGATCTTGGCGTCCTCGATCGACTTTCCGGCCAGTTCGAGCCCGTTGAGAATGCAGGCCGCGACGATGATGGCGGTGCCGTGCTGGTCGTCATGGAAGACCGGAATGTCCATGATCTCGCGCAGCTGCTGCTCGACCTCGAAGCATTCGGGCGACTTGATGTCTTCGAGATTGATGCCGCCGAAGGTCGGCTCCAGCGCCGAGATCACGCTGACCATGCGGTCGACGTCGGGGGCGTCGATCTCGATGTCGAAGACGTCGATGCCGGCGAATTTCTTGAACAGCACCGCCTTGCCCTCCATCACCGGCTTGGAGGCGAGCGGACCGATGTTGCCGAGGCCGAGAACGGCAGTGCCGTTGGAGACCACGGCGACGAGATTGGCGCGCGCGGTATAGGCGGCGGCTGCATCCGGATTGTCGCGGATGGCAAGGCAGGGTGCGGCGACCCCGGGCGAGTAGGCCAGCGCCAGGTCGCGCTGGTTGCCGAGCGGCTTGGTCGCCTGGATCTCGAGTTTTCCCGGCCGCGGATAACGATGATAAAACAGGGCGTTTTCGTCGAGTTCACCGCTGGAGGGCTTGGGGTCGACGGCGCGCTTGTTGTCGGTGGAGGTCATCTGCGGCTCTTCTTTACTGGTGGCATGGAAATGCCGGCGGCGGTCATTCCACCGGGATCGGGAACACGTGCGGGGGGAGGCAGGCGGCATGCGGCCCTGTTTTGGCGCGGGCGGCGCCAAGCCTGCCAGGTTTCATGCAACTTCCCCCCGAACGAACCGTTTTAATGGTCGGTTTCTTTCTAGAGCCGATCGAAACCAAATGGAACCTGTTTGATGCTTCATTCAGGCTGTCCGGGTGCGCCCGATACTATCCCCACAGATCGGCGGAGGGGGGCGAGACCAGCGATCCGGAATAGACCAGTCCGGGTGAGCGGTCCTTGGCCATCAGCAGCGGGCCGTCGAGATCGACCCAGTCGGCATCCTGCGCCAGCAGCACCGCAGGGGCCATGGCAAGCGAGCTGCCAACCATGCAGCCGACCATCACGCCGAAGCCCAGTTCGCGGGCACGGTCGCGCATCAAAAGCGCCTCGGTCAGGCCGCCGGTCTTGTCGAGCTTGATGTTGATCGCGTCATAGCGGTCCGACAGCGATTGCAGGTCGGCAAGCGTGTGGACGCTTTCATCGGCGCAGATCGGCACCGGATGGGGGATGTGGGCGAGGATTTCGTCCTTGCCGGCCGGCAGCGGCTGTTCGATCAGGCCGATATGCAGCTCGGCGGCGAGCAGCAGATGTTCGCGGATGTTGCTCTCGGTCCAGCCCTCGTTGGCGTCGAGGATGATTTCGGCGTCCGGCGCGGCACTCGCCACCGCATGCATGCGGGCGCGGTCGTCGGAGGTGCCAACCTTGACCTTGAGCAGCTTTTGCGAGGCGTGGGCGCGGGCTTCACTGGCCATGTCGCCAGGCTCGCCCAATGAAATGGTGATGGCGGTCGGGACCGGCCGCGGCAGGATCCGGCAGGCAGTCGCCGACACCCGCGTGCCGGAGAGCTTGGCCTCGAAATCCCACATGGCGCAGTCGACCGCGTTGCGCGCGGCGCCCGGCTTCATGGCGGTCTGCAGTTCCTGGCGGGTCATCCCCGCCGAAATGGCGACGGCCATGGATTCGATCGCCCCCAGAACGCCTTCGACGGTTTCGCCGTAGCGGGTGTAGGGGACGCATTCGCCATGTCCGCTGACGCCGTTTTGGCTGATGGTGCAGGTCACCACATCGGCCGCGGTCTTGGCGCCGCGGGAAATGTTGAAGGCTCGCTTGAGCGGGAAACTGTCGATCCTGGCGCTGAGGTGTCGGGGCATTGCAACGGGTCCGTAAAAAAGGGTCGATGGACGGGCAAGACTGGCGCTATTCCCAAGGCTATCCGGTGACAGGTCGGGAACGAGCCGCTATGTGTGAGGCATGTTGACCAAACAGCAAAAAGATACAAGGGCCGATGCCCGGCCGGGGGATG
>JAHJUC010000055.1 GCA_018829385.1 Alphaproteobacteria bacterium | reverse complement strand
CGTGGTGCATTCATCTATCACGGCCGTATCAAGGCCCTCGCCGAAGCTGCCCGCGAAGGCGGTCTGAGCTTCTAAGTCAAACCAGCCGATTGATTCCGGAAAAGAATAAGGAACAGGACAATGGCCAAGGAAGGTCGCCGCGAAAACCGCGGTAGAGACGAAGAACGCGACAGCGAATTCGTCGACAAGCTCGTACACATCAACCGCGTTGCCAAGGTCGTCAAGGGCGGCCGGCGCTTCGGTTTTGCAGCCCTGGTGGTTGTTGGAGACCAGAAGGGCCGCGTTGGCTTCGGTCACGGCAAGGCACGCGAAGTGCCGGAAGCAATCCGCAAGGCCACTGAATCGGCCAAGCGCGATCTGATCTTCGTGCCGCTGCGCTCCGGCCGGACACTGCACCATGACGTGCATGGCCGTCACGGCGCCGGCAAGGTGCTTCTTCGCGCTGCCAAGCCCGGTACCGGCATCATCGCCGGCGGTCCGATGCGTGCGGTTTTCGAAACGCTCGGCATGCAGGATGTCGTGGCCAAGTCGACCGGGTCTTCCAACCCGTACAACATGGTCCGTGCAACCTTTGACGCGCTGAAGAACCAGATGCACCCCAAGGACATCGCTTCGCAGCGCGGCATGAAGTACTCCACGCTCCAGGAACGCCGCGGTGTCACCGCCGGCGCCGAAGAGTAATCGGGCGTCCGCCTTTATCGTATTAGGGAGCCAAGACCATGGCTGACAATAAAAAGGGCAAGACGGTCACCGTCGAACAGATCGGCAGCCCGATTCGCCGTCCCAACGTTCAGCGCCAGACGCTGATCGGCCTGGGCCTCAACAAGATGCACCGCGTCCGGACCCTCGAGGACACACCGTCCGTTCGTGGCATGATCCGCTCGGTCAGCCACCTCGTTCGCGTTGTCGACGAGAAGTGAGTGGGAGTGAACTGTCATGAAACTCAATGAGATCACCGACAACGAAGGTGCAACCAAGAACCGCAAGCGCGTAGGCCGCGGTATCGGTTCGGGTTCCGGCAAGACCGGCGGTCGCGGCGTCAAGGGACAGAAGTCCCGTTCCGGCGTAGCCATCAACGGTTTCGAAGGCGGTCAGATGCCAATCTACCGTCGTCTGCCGAAGCGCGGCTTCACCAACATCTTCTCGACCGACTTCAATGTCGTTTCGGTTGGCCGTATCCAGGCTGCAGTCGATGCGGGCAAGCTCGACGGCAAGGCCACGGTTGATGCCGCAGCCCTCAAGGCTGCCGGCGTGATCCGCCGCCTCAAGGATGGCGTTCGCATTCTCGCCGACGGCGATGTGAAGGCCAAGCTGACGCTGGAAGTTGCAGGCGCGTCGCGCACTGCAATCGAGAAGGTTGAAAAGGCCGGCGGCTCGATCAAGCTTCTTGCTCCTGCTCCGGCAGCATCCGAAGAATAGCAAGTTTTTAACCGCCCGGTGCTTCACATCGGGCGGTTTTCATCCCATATGGGAGCAGCCGCCGCGGCAAGCTGCGGCGACTGGGGCAGGCGCCAGGCACGGGTAACCCGGCCAGGCCGCAACGTCCGGTGAAACCAACTCAGACCCTCCGGAGATGATCGGGTTCATCAGGCGCCGGATGGGCCGCGCGGAGAACGCAATGGCATCTGCAGCCGAACAACTCGCTTCCAATTTGAACTTCGGAGCTTTCGCCAAGGCGGAAGATCTCAAGAAGCGGATCTGGTTCACGCTTGGCGCACTTCTGGTGTACCGGCTGGGAACCTACATTCCGCTTCCCGGCATCAACCCGGAAGCGTTCGCGCAGGCGTTCCAGGGGCAGTCCGGCGGCATTCTCGGCCTGTTCAACATGTTCGCTGGCGGCGCCGTCGAGCGCATGGCGATCTTCGCGCTCGGCATCATGCCCTACATTTCCGCGTCGATCATCATCCAGCTGATGACCTCGGTCATTCCCACGCTCGAGCAGCTCAAGAAAGAGGGCGAGCAGGGCCGCAAGATCATCAACCAGTACACCCGTTACGGCACCGTCCTTCTCGGAACGGTTCAGGCCTATGGCATCGCCGTGGGCCTCGAATCGGGCACCAACATCGTTACCGATCCAGGCTGGTTCTTCCGCATTGCCACCGTCATCACGCTTGTCGGCGGCACCATGTTCCTGATGTGGCTGGGCGAGCAGATCACCGCGCGCGGCATCGGCAACGGCATTTCGCTGATCATCTTTGCCGGCATCGTCGCAGCACTGCCGTCCGCTGTCGCCGGCACACTGGAGCTGGGCCGCACCGGCGCCCTGTCGACGGGCCTGATCATTGCGGTGATCGTCGTTGCCATCGGCGTCATTGCCTTCATCGTCTTCATCGAGCGCGCCCAGCGGCAGTTGCTGATCCAGTATCCCAAGCGCCAGGTCGGCTCGCGGATGTTCCAGGGCGATACGTCGCACCTGCCGCTCAAGCTCAACACCGCGGGCGTCATTCCGCCGATCTTCGCCTCGTCGCTGCTGTTGCTGCCGGCCACGATCGCGGGCTTCGCCAACACCGGCGATCTGCCGGGTTGGGCGTCGAGCCTGCTGGCGTCGCTCGGTCATGGACAGCCCGCCTACATGGCCTTGTACGCGCTGATGATCGGCTTCTTCGCCTTCTTCTACACCGCGATCGTGTTCAATCCGAAGGACACGGCTGACAATCTCAAGCGCCATGGCGGTTTCATCCCGGGCATCCGTCCCGGCGAGCGGACCGCGGAATACATCGACTTCGTGCTGACGCGAATCACCGTGATTGGCGCCATGTACCTGATTTTTGTTTGTCTCTTACCCGAATTTCTAATCGCGCAGACTGGCGTTCCGTTCTATTTGGGTGGTACGTCGCTTTTGATCGTCGTCTCGGTGACGCTCGACACGGTTGCGCAGATTCAGGGACATTTGATCGCCCAGCAGTATGAAGGGTTGATCAAGAAGTCCAAACTTCGGGGAGGCAAGAAGGGACGATGAGACTAATTCTTTTGGGACCGCCAGGTGCGGGCAAGGGGACCCAGGCGCAGCGCCTGGTCGAGAAGCACGGCATTCCGCAACTCTCCACCGGCGACATGCTGCGCGCAGCCGTTGCCGCGGGAACCGAGATCGGCAAGCGCGCCAAGGCCGTCATGGATGCAGGCGAGCTGGTCTCCGACGACATCGTCAACGCCATCATCTCCGAGCGGATCGATCAGCCTGACTGCGCGCGTGGTTTCATTCTCGATGGCTATCCGCGGACGCTGGTCCAGGCTGACGCCGTCGAGGCCATGCTGAACGCCAAGGGAACCAAGCTTGATTCGGTGATCGAATTGCTGGTCGATGACAAGGCCCTGGTCGGCCGGATCGTCAAGCGTGCGGAAGAAGCCGCAGCCGCCGGACAGCCGGTGCGCAAGGATGACAATCCGGAAGTGTTCCAGGACCGGTTGACCGAATACTACAAGAAGACAGCGCCGCTGACCGGCTACTACTATGCCAAGGGCACGCTGCGCACGGTTGATGGCATGCTTTCGATCGATGCCGTCACCGAGGAGATCGAGGCCGTTCTGGCATCCCTGTGATCCCGCAGACTGGCTTGACGGGCGGTTCCGCTGGCCGGAGCCGCCCTTCAGGCGGGCGGTTCGCGCAAAATAAGATGACGGAGAGGTTGACGAAAGCCTGTCCGTTCCGCTAAGACCCGCGCAACTCGCGACATTCATGCGACCGGTGCGTCT
>JAHJUC010000054.1 GCA_018829385.1 Alphaproteobacteria bacterium | reverse complement strand
GCATTCCTTCTCGGCATCCTCGAAATGCTTGAGCAGCATCGCGGTGTCGGCGATCTCGAAATTGTAGCGCGAATATTCCTGCTCGGACTGCAGGAAGACATCGCCATAGGTGACCTTCTCGGCGCCTTCGCGGCCATTGAAGTTGAGATCGTAGACATTGTCGACACCCTGGACATACATTGCCAGGCGCTCGAGCCCGTAGGTCAGCTCGCCGGCGACAGGAGCGCATTCGATGCCGCAGACCTGCTGGAAATAAGTGAACTGGCTGACTTCCATGCCGTCGCACCAGCATTCCCAGCCCAGCCCCCAGGCGCCGAGCGTCGGGCTTTCCCAGTCGTCCTCGACAAAGCGGATGTCGTGCAGCAGCGGATCGACGCCGATGGCGGCGAGCGAGCCGAGATAGAGTTCCTGCAGGTTGGACGGATTGGGCTTCAGGATGACCTGGTACTGGTAATAATGCTGCAGCCGGTTGGGGTTCTCGCCGTAGCGGCCATCCTTGGGCCGGCGCGAGGGCTGCACATAGGCGGCGTTCCACGGCTTCGGCCCGAGCGCGCGAAGCGTGGTGGCCGGGTGGAAGGTGCCGGCGCCGACTTCCATGTCGTAGGGCTGCAGCACGACGCAACCGTAATCGGCCCAGTAACGATGCAGGGCGAGGATCAGCCCCTGAAACGAGCGGGTGGGCTGCATGTGATCGGGAAGAGCTTCGGTCATGGCTTGGAATCCGGATGGCGCATCATGGGTTCGCGGGCCGTTCTCGGAGCGGCCCTGAATGTGCGGCGACAGGTGCCACGGCTCACCTTTACGGTCAAGTGCGGGCCTTGCGCCCGATGGCTCCGGTTTAACCGGAACGCAGCCTTATTCGTCGGGCTTGCGCAGACGGTATTCGCCGGTCTCGGGATCCTCGATCAGGGTGCCTTGCGCGCCGGTGCGCGATTCCTTTTCGGCGTCCCTTACCTTGGCGCTTACGCGTTCGGCCTCCGCCAGAAAGCGCTTGTAACCGAGCCAGGCAACGGCGCCGACTGCGACGAGCAGAAGAAGTTGCGGCATTCTAGCGGTCCTTTCCTCAGCCCTGAACCGGGCGTCCCATCTCGAGGCGGGAGCATTTGATGCCCCTCACCTGCTCTCGTTCATTTTCGGGCCGCACCCCGGCAACCGCATCCCTTCCGGAACCTTCCGATCCAGATCAGAGGCCGTAGCGCGCCCAGAGCGCCCGTTCCTCGAGCGCATTCAACCCTGCTTCGCCAATCCCGGCAAGCGCGTCCATCGCCAGCGACGTGCTGACGCCCGGCACGCGGCGCCCGAACAGTCCGCGCTGCGCGGTGATCAGACGCATCTTCACCTTGTCGCCATAGCGGGCGCGCAGGGCCGAGCGTAGGTCGCCGAGTTCATCAACGAGGCCAAGGTCCTTGCCACGAATGCCGGTCCAGAAACGACCGGTGAACAGGTCCGGATCGTCCTTGAGCCGTGAACCGCGGCTGTCCTTGACGAGGTCGATGAAGACCTTGTGAATGTCGAGCTGCAGATCCTTCAACCGGGCTATGTCGTCCGGGTTTTCGGGCTGGAACGGATCGAGCACCGATTTGTTTTCGCCGGCGGTGTAGACGCGGCGCTCGACGCCGATCTTGCCGATCAGCCCGGTGAAGCCGAAGCCTGCGGAGATCACGCCGATGGAGCCCACCACGGAAGACGGATCGGCAATGATCTCGTCGCCGGCGCAGGCAATCATGTAGCCGCCGGACGCCGCCACATCCTCGACGAAGATCAGCACCTTCTTGTTCTTCTCGGCGGCGAGATCGCGGATGCGCTTGTAGATCAGCCGCGACTGCACCGGCGAGCCGCCGGGCGAATTGACCATGATTGCCACCGCCGGCGCCTTCTTGTCCGCGAACGCCCGGGCGAGAAGCGGCGCCACGGTGGCGATATTGAGGTTCTGGCGAAACTGGTTGCCGCCGGCCTGGATCGTGCCATGCAGCCTGACCACGGGAATGATTGTCAGATCCTTGCGGAACCGGGCGGGGTAGAAAGAACTCAGAGAAACCATGGCGGATCATTCCTGTTGTCGGCAGCACGAGAATGCTGGCATCTGCATGCACCAAGCCATGTATGTCTTTTCCATCCCAGTGCAATGGCGGCGCAAGCGGCAGCGTTATTTTGGCAGGCGGTTTTTTGTTCGCCGCGGCCAGGCGGCGCGTCCGTTGCCGAGATCGTTCATCTCACTGGAAAACACGTGGCCCGCTCCCTGGTGAATCAGGATCCGGTCGCGCAGGCTCATGCGGGCGCGGCTGCCCTTGATCGCGGTGACCAGGATGCGGATCGCATTTTCACCGAGACGCGGAATCACCGGGGTGATTTCGACGCCGCCAAAACGATTGCCCAGCGCCGCCAGGATTTCACCCATCGATTCCGGGCGGGCGATGATCGACACTTGCCCGCCTGGCTTGAGGATGGCAGCGGCGGTGCGGAGCCAGCGCTCGAACAGGTCGTCGCTTTCCATGGCATGAGCCTCCGCCTTGAGCGGATCGGGTGTTTTCCGGTCCGCCCCGGCATTGAAGGGCGGATTGAGGATCACATAGTCGAAGGCATTGTCGGCAAGACCGGCGGCAAGGCGCTGCCGGCCCTGCAGGGCGACATCCGCCTCGATGACCCGGGCGCGGGGCGCCAGATGCGCATTCTCTGCCAGAGCCAGCGAGCGGCGCGCGCAGTCGGCCATGGCCGGCGCCCGCTCGATCAGGACCGCGCTCAATCCGGGCAGACGGCTGATGGCGGCGAGGCCGGCGGCGCCGGCGCCGGCGCCAAGGTCGGCAAGTGCGCCGGCCGCGCCATCGGGCACCGTCGCGGCCAGCAGCATCGCATCCATGCCGGCCCGGTGGCCGGCATCGGCAGGCTGCACCAGAAAGAACTGGCCATTGTGGAAGGTATCAACGGTGTAACCGGACACGGCGCCGCCCGCGGCGTCCGGGTCTGCCGGGCGGCCGTTGGCGGATTGCCCCTGCCCGGGCTCCGGCGGGGACCCTTCAGGCGCCTGCGTCACGGTCGTTCCAGGGCCTGAGTTCCTCTTCCAGCCCGGCATCGATGACTATGCGGCGGGCCTGGGCGGCCATCCCGGGGTCAACCAGGATCCGGCGCGGGATGACGCCCACCGATCCCTCGAGAATGCTCATGCCGCTGTCAGCCACCATGCAGCCGATGCCGGCATCGCGCATCAGGCTTTCGACGAAGGATATGAGGACCGGATCGTTGGTGCGGATGAGATCGTGCATGAGGACTCCCTGTCTCTCCTTTGTTTCATCCTAATGTATCGGTTATCAAGCCTTGTCCGCGTCAAATCGCGGCTTGCCGTGGCAAGGCGTGCTGAATAATGTGCCTCGCAAAGATCAAACAGGAGTCCGTACCCGTGGGCGTAGTGATATCACTGGACGATGGAAAACACAGAGACGCTTCGGTCAAGCCGCTGGTGGAGAACACCAGGGCCGACATGGAGCGCGTCAACCAGTTGATCCTATCCAAGGCGGGCTCGGATGTCGCCATGATTCCGGAGGTGGCGAACCATCTCATTTCCTCCGGTGGCAAGCGGCTGAGGCCGATGCTGACGCTGGCTTCGGCGACGATGTTTGGCTACAGCGGCGAGTTCCATGTCAAGCTCGCCACGGCAGTGGAATTCATGCACACGGCGACGCTGCTGCATGACGACGTGGTCGACGAGAGCGACCTGAGGCGCGGACGCTCGACCGCGCGGATGATCTGGGGCAACCAGGCCAGCGTGCTGGTTGGCGATTTCCTGCTCGGCCAGGCCTTCAAGATGATGGTCGAGGTCGGCTCGCTGGAAGCGCTGGACGTGCTGTCGACCGCCGCTTCGGTGATTGCCGAAGGCGAAGTGCTGCAACTTTCCGTCGCCAAGAACATGGAAACGACGGAAGATGACTACCTGGCCGTGATCCGGTCGAAGACGGCGGCGCTGTTTTCGGCCGCCTGCGAAGTCGGCCCGATCGTGGCCGGCG
>JAHJUC010000472.1 GCA_018829385.1 Alphaproteobacteria bacterium | reverse complement strand
GGCGCTGATCAAGGCGCTGGCGCAGTATGACGCGGAAACCCGCGACGTGGATTACCTGCTGCTGACCCCGTCCAGCATCGGTGCGGTGGCAGCCCCCGGGGATGCCGAGCTTTCGGCCTGGTTCGAGGAGAACAAGGCCCGTTACGCCGCGCCCGAATACCGCAAGATCACCTATGTGAAGCTGCAGAACCAGGACATCGCCGATCCGGCGGCGATCGCCGCGGAAACGGCGCGCGCCGACTACGAGGCGCGCAAGGACCGCTACACGACGCCCGAGACGCGGGTGATCGATCAGCTGGTGTTCGCCGATCGCGCCGCCGCCGACGCGGCCGCTGCCGAACTTGCCGGCGGCAAGAGCTTTGACGACCTGATCGTCGAGCAGGGCCGGACGGCGAGCGACGTGCGGATAGGCAGCTTTGCCAAGGGCAGCGTGCCGGACCAGTCGCTGGCCGATGCCGCCTTCGCGGTCGCCGAGGCCGGCGGCACGACGCCGGTGGTCGAGGGCCAGTTCGGCCCGGTGATCCTGCGGGTCGCGGAAATCAAGCCGGAATCGTCCCAGAGCTTCGAAGAGGTCGAGCCGGAAATCCGGGAACAGCTGGCGCTGGCCGAAGCCGCCCAGGTGCTGCTCGACGTGCACGACGCCTATGAGGACGCGCGCGCCAGCGGCATGACGCTCGAGGAGGCGGCCGCCCAGCAGAAGCTGACGCCGGTGACGATCGATGCCGTCGATCGCAGCGGCCGGACGCCCGACGATACGATCGTCCGCGACATTCCCGAATCGCAGGCGCTGCTGCGCGATGCCTTCGAGGCCGAGATCGGCGTCGAGACGCCGCCGATCAATATCGGCGCGGAAGGCTTTGTCTGGTTCGAGGTCAATGACGTGATCCCTGCCCGCGACCGCACGCTCGACGAGGTGCGGGAGAAGGTTGTGGCCGACTGGACCGCCATGAAGACCGCCGAAGCGCTCGGCGCCAAGGCAACGGAGCTTAAGGAACGCCTGGCCAAGGGCGCAGAGCTTTCGGCGATTGCCGAGGAGCTGTCGGTGGCGGTCGAAACCAAATACGCGCTGGGCCGCAACGGCGCAGATGCGGTGTTCGGCGAGGCCGCGGTGGCTTCCGCCTTCTCGGGCCCGAAGGGCCTGGTCGAGGTGGCCAGCGACGCGTCGGGCGAAAACCGGATCCTGATGAAGGTGACCTCGGTCAACGACGCCTCGACCGTGACGGCGGATTCGGTGTCGATCGAGCAGCGCCGGCAGGTGTCGCAGCAGATCGCCGACGACATCCTCGACCAGATGGTGGCGCGGCTGCAGTCGGATTACGGCGTGTCGGTCAACCGTCAGCTGGCAGAACGCGCATTGGCGTTCTAAGGATCAAGACAACGGGGGCCGACCAACATGGCTGATCTGAAATCCTTCATCGCCAAGGTGGCGGACGGTCAACCGCTCGACCGGACCGAAGCCCGTTCGGCATTTGGCGTGATGATGTCGGGCGACGCCACGCCGTCGCAGATCGGCGGCTTCCTGATGGCGCTGAGGGTGCGCGGCGAAAGCGTCGACGAGATCTACGGCGCGGTCAGCGTGATGCGCGAGAAGATGTTGCCCGTCAAGGCGCCCGCCGACGCGGTCGACATCGTCGGCACCGGCGGCGATGCTTCTGGCACCTACAATGTCTCCACCGCCGCGGCCTTCATCACCGCGGGCGCCGGGGTCAAGGTGGCCAAGCACGGCAACCGGGCGCTGTCATCGAAATCGGGCACGGCGGATGCGCTGTCGGCGCTGGGGATTTCGCTCGAGCTCGACCCGAAAGGCATTTCCGCCTGCATCGAACAGGCCGGCGTCGGCTTCATGTTCGCGCCGGCGCATCATTCGGCGATGCGCCATGTCGGCCCAAGCCGGGTGGAACTCGGCACCCGCACGATCTTCAACCTGCTCGGCCCGCTTTCCAATCCGGCCGGCGTCAAGAAGCAGTTGCTCGGCGTGTTTTCGGCGCACTGGCTCGATCCGCTGGCGCAGGTGCTGCGCGACCTCGGCTCGGAAACCGTCTGGGTGGTGCATGGCGACGGCCTTGACGAGATGACCACGACCGGCGTGACCCAGGTTCATGCGCTGGAAAGCGGCCGGATCCGCACTTTCGAGGTCACCCCGGAAGAGGTTGGCCTGACCCGGGTGTCGCTGAGCGAGCTCAAGGGCGGCGACGGGGTGCAGAACGCCGCGGCGCTGAAGCGGGTGCTGGAAGGCGAGAAGAACGCCTATCGCGACATCGCGGTGCTGAACGCCGCCGGAGCGCTGGTGATCGCCGGAAAGGCCGAAGACCTGCGCGACGGCATCGCCATCGCCGGACAATCCATCGACAGCGGCGCAGCGCTCGACGCGCTCGGCAGGCTGGTGAGCGTGTCGCAGGCGCATGCGCCGGCGCCAAAGGCAGGGTGAGACGATGAGCGATATTCT
>JAHJUC010000471.1 GCA_018829385.1 Alphaproteobacteria bacterium | reverse complement strand
CGGCAGGTATCCCGTCACCGCTACCTCGGACAGCACCTTGCGGATCACGCCACGCAGCGCGTCCTGGGCAAGAATGTCGTATCGAATGTGGTCTTGCGGCATCAGCGCGTTCTTTCCTGTCTGGGCCCGGTGCTCAGAGCCGATTCCTGATCGTGACGGCGGTCGGATTGCGCCGATTCACCTGTCTTTATTACCGGAAAGCCCATGCGCTTGAAAGCTGTGTTGCAGGATAAAGCCGGATTGCATTCCAGAACGGTCCAAACACGACGCATCCAGCTTGCCGGTGGTCCCGATTGGCGGGACGGGCGCCTTTGATGTTTCGCTCTGTCCATGCATCGGGGAAAATGGAGGTTTCTGTTGCCAGGTACCTCCGAACCCCGCCTAGAAGTGCGACCCCCTAGGACTTGATTTGAAGTGTCACACCGCCATTAGGCAGCGAGACGAGCTTCCGCATAGTTGTCGTTTGCAACTACAAGTTTAGCCCGATAACGGTGGTACAATGCCGAACAAAAAGTCGCTCTTTACACCCTCGTCGATCCTGTTTCGCCCCCATCATCATCCGGCCGCTTGGCCGCTTCGGCATGTCGCCGGATCATGGTGGAGGCGCCGGGTACCGCCCCCGGGTCCGAATGGTTTATTGCAACGCTCGTTTATTGTCATAGCTGCCTAAGCAGCATTCCCAATATAGGGTGCGCATCCCCCGATGAAAAGGGGTTAATCAGCGCGAGGGACTATTGACAGCTTCTGCTTCCGCGCCAAACATGCAGATGTTGAATTGCTAACGGAAGGCGGTTCCGGGAGGGGCGGCTTCCAGTCCAAGGGGAATATCCATGACTGACTACGCAGCCGATGTGAAGAAATACGACGCCGGTGCATCCGATGAAATCATCGGCAAGATTGTCAAGCACCTCGGCATTGCACTGAGAAGCCGCGATTCTTCGATGGTTGCTTGCTCCGATCCATCGGAACTCGCGCGGGTGTCCGAAAAATGGTGCGGCAAGAAGCTCGGCGTCACCGGCGCTGCCGCCGACGATGCGGTGGCCAAGGTCTGCGAGATGATGAAGGCCGACAACTCCAAGGCCCGCGTCACCTTTTACTACCTGGTCGCCAAGCAACTCGGAAAGCTCGGCGATCTCTGATCCCGACCGGGCCTGATTTCGCCCCGCTCTGATCGCCAGGGCGGGGTTTTTGCTGGCTTGAAGACAGGCCCTGTTGCCGTGGCCGGCTGACCGGCTGTCTAGGCATCGCTCGGACGCAATGATATCCTGCGTCGGGTTTGACGGAGTGCCCCCTGATGTCTTCTCGCAGCGTCACAGTTCTCATCGGCACCACAAAGGGCGCCTTCCTGGTTGCCGGCGGCAACGGCGGCGACGGCTGGAGCGTCCGCGGGCCGTTCTGCGACGGCTGGCCGATCAACCACATCATCGGCGACCCGGCGACGGGAACGCTCTGGGCCGCGGGCGGCGGCGACTGGCACGGCGCCGGCGTCTGGCGCTCACTTGATGGCGGCGAAAACTGGGATCTTGTCCGGCTGACCCGGGGCACCATGGACAACTGGGCTGAGAACGATCCGGACTTCGCGGCCATGATCAACTGGAGCGGCGGGCCGCTGCCGTTCACCGATACGTTCTCGCAGATCTGGTCGCTGGGCTATGCCCACGGCACGCTGTATGCCGGTACCAAGCCCGCAAGCCTGCTCGCCAGCACCGATGGCGGGATATCCTGGGAACGAGTCGAGGGCCTGAGCAACCACCCTTCCGCCGGCAGCTGGAACCCCGGCGCTGCAGGTTTGGTGCTGCACACCATCGTCGCTGATCCGTCGGACCCGAAAAAGCTCTGGATCGGCATCTCCGCCGCCGGCGTCTTCGCCACCGAGGACGGCGGCCTCACCTGGGAGCGCCGCAACCGCCTGTCCAACATCGGCGCCTGCGCCCACCATGATCATCCGGCCGGGCCGCGCGACGGCGAGATCGGCCATTGCGTGCACAACATGATGCGCGCGCCCGGAAACGGCGGCCTGCTTTACCAGCAGAACCATCACGGCGTCTGGCGCTCGGTCGATGGCGGCCGCAACTGGGACGACATCACGCAAGGGCTGCCCTCGACATTCGGGTTTCCGATCCGAGTGCATCCGCGCGACCCCGACACGATCTGGACCCTGCCGCTCAACGGCGACAGTCAGGGCCGCTATCCGCCCGATGCCGCCGCCGCGGTCTGGCGCTCGCGCGACGGCGGCGCAAGCTGGCAGGACCTGCGGGAAGGCCTGCCGCAGCAAAGCTGTTATTTCACCGTGTTGCGCCAGGCCATGGCGGGCGACCAACGCGACCCGGCCGGCATCTATTTCGGCACCAACTCGGGCTCGGTGTTCGCCAGCCTCGACGAGGGCGACAGCTGGGACGAGATCGCCCGGCATCTGCCCACAGTTCTGGCCGTCGAAGTGCTGGACCGGGCCTAGCCTGAAGCAACCGGAATCAGCATTAGCTGGCGGTAATACGGACCGCAAAACAAGACCAAAACAAGACATTGCGCCAAGGACCGGATTCAATCCGGCAACCGGCCGGCTTCCTGTGAAGGGAATAAGCTGCGTGCAGCGTTTAAGCACGCGGCCAAACCGGCTAGGATCGCACCTCCTCGAATCATCAAGCGGCGGCCATGCAGCAATATCACGACCTTCTCCGCCTGGTTCTCGACCAGGGCTTTGACCGCGACGACCGCACCGGAACCGGCACGCGCAGCATCTTCGGTCACCAGATGCGCTTCGACCTGTCGGCGGGCTTTCCGGTGCTCACCTCCAAGAAGCTGCATCTCAAATCGATCATCCACGAGCTCTTGTGGTTTTTGAAGGGCGACACCAACATCGCCTATCTCAAGGCCAACGGCGTTTCGATCTGGGACGAATGGGCCGACGAGAACGGCGATCTCGGCCCGGTCTACGGCGCGCAGTGGCGTTCCTGGCCGGCGCCCGATGGCACCACGATCGACCAGATCGCAAATGTCGTCCGCCAGATCGAAACCAATCCGTCGTCGCGCCGCCACATCGTTTCGGCCTGGAACCCGGCCGAGGTCGACAACATGGCGCTGCCGCCCTGCCATTGCCTGTTCCAGTTCTATGTCGCCGACGGCAAGCTTTCCTGCCAGCTCTACCAGCGCTCCGCCGACATCTTCCTCGGCGTGCCCTTCAACATCGCTTCCTACGCGCTTCTGACCATGATGGTGGCGCAGGTGACCGGTCTCAAGCCGGGCGACTTCGTCCACACGCTCGGCGACGCGCATCTCTACAGGAACCATTTCGACCAGGCGCATCTGCAGCTCTCGCGCGAGCCGAAGGCTTTGCCGGTGATGCGGATCAATCCGGACGTCACCGACCTGTTCGCCTTCACCTACGAGGATTTCAAGCTCGAGGGCTACGACCCGCACCCGGCGATTTCCGCCCCGATCGCGGTGTGAGCCAGCGTATGAGCGAAGACCCCGCCGACGT
>JAHJUC010000470.1 GCA_018829385.1 Alphaproteobacteria bacterium | reverse complement strand
CACGTTGCAGGGGTCCTTGTCGGCGCAATAGCTGACGACAGCCTCGGCCTGCGCGGTCGCACCGGGAACCGGTGGCGAAGCCGCGGTCACGGTGATGCCCTCGACCTGCGGCTCAAGCGTGTTGAGATCCGGTCCGATCGGAAACAGCACCGTGCCGATCGGAGTGCCTTCGGCAATGACCTGCTCGAATGCGCCGGCAATCCCCACAGAATCGTTCGGTGCGACGATCATGCCGACATACTTGTCGGACGCGAGGGCATCCTCGATCTGGCTGTACTGAAGGGCGGCGTCGAACTGCCCGTCAAGGATCTCGGTGGTGTAGCCGCGCTTGGCTGCGACCTCCTGAACCCCCTCGTAGGTGGCCTGGTTGAAGCCGTTTTGCGAAGTGGCGGCAAAATAGGCGATCGTGCCCTCGGCCGAGGCTGCTCCGGTCATTCCGGCCAGGGCTACGCAGGCCATCAGTGTCCTCTTGATAGTTCCCATCACTTTTTCTCCGTTGAAAAGTTTGCTTCCTGTGATGCTTTGAGGTTGCACATTATGCAAACTTAATGCAAGAAGATTTTTATGCAAACTTAATGCAAGAAGAAAATCATGATGAAAAAAGCTGACCGAAAAAATACCGAAGAGGCTCCGTCGCGCAAAAAGCGCGGAGCCCTTCTGGTTTATGAAAAGCTCCGGGAAGACATCCAGTGGTTGCGTCTTGATCCCGGCTCCGCGCTGGACGAAGTCGCCCTGGCCAAAACCTATGACGTCTCGCGGACGCCGGTTCGCGAAGCGCTGCTGCTGCTCGAGAACGAGGGTTTCGTGCAGTTTCTGCAAAACCGGACCTCGATCGTGGCACCGCTGTCGCTGCACAATCAGGCGGCTTTCCTGGACACCTTCATCCTTTTGTCCCGCGGGCTGATCCGCGCCGCCGCCATGCACGGCACGACGCAAAGGGACAGGCTGGAAGGCCTCGTCAGGAACTATGCCAGCCGGCTTGAAGCAGACGACGTCGAGGGCGCGTTCCGCGCTCAACTCGACCTCAACCGCTGCATCGCCAAGGAGGCGCGAAACAGGTTCCTGGAGAAATATTTCCTGGAGGCGCAGGACGCCTCGGTCCGCATGAAGCTGCTCTACTTCTTTCCACACCTGGGTGCGGAACAGAGGAAAGAGGCCGTGGCCCGGCTGCAGGCGATTGTCGATGCCATGGTTGCAGGCGATCCCGACGCCGGCGATGCAGCCGTGCGCGACGCCATCCTGTTCGAGTCGAAGGTCATTCAGGGCGGCCTGGCGCCGCGCTACGGGCATGAGATGGCGATCGATCAGGGGGAGGCGAAATGAGCGGTTTTCCGAACCGTCGCGCCCGGGCTGCGGAGCTGATGCGGCAGGCCGGACTGGGCGCTGCGGCTTTCGTGCCGGGTCCGAACCTTGCCTACCTCACCGGCGTGTACCTGCACCTGATGGAACGTCCGACGCTCTATGTCCTTTGCGCCGATGGCAGCGCGCATGCGCTGATGCCGGCGCTGGAACGGCAGAAATGGCAATCCGCGGTGCCGGACGCCGATACTCTCTATTGGGACGATGCCGACGGCCCCGAAGCCGGTTTTGCGGCGCTGGCTGACCGGATGGGCACAGCCATCTCGCTGGGGGTCGAGGGGCTGCGCATGCGTGCCGCCGAATACCGCGCGCTCGCCCGCCACTTCGGCCCCGAAGTGCTGGTCGACGCCGACAGCGCGCTGGCGGAGTTGCGTCTCCTGAAGGACTCGCAGGAAATCGACGATCTGCGCCGCGCCATCGCCATCAGTGAGGCAGCCCTGGGCGAGGTCTACGATGCCGGGATCGGCGGGCAAAGCGAGCGGCAGATCTCGGCCCGCCTCAAGGCTGCGATGCTGTCGCATGGCGCCACCGGATTCGCCTTCGAGCCGATCGTGCTGTGTGGCGGAGCGGCGGCCGACCCGCATGGCGACACCTCCGGTCGGGTTGTTGCCGCTGGCGATGCGTTGCTCATCGATTTCGGCGCCAGTTACGGCGACATGCATGCCGACATCACCCGGACCGTGTTCTGCGGCCACGCTACCGACGAGCATGCGGCGATCTACGAGACAGTGCTTGCCGCCAACCAAGCCGGGCGGGAAGCGGTGGAAGCCGGTCGTCCCGTGGGCGACGTGGATGCAGCCGCGACCGACAGGCTCAGGGCGTCCCCCTTTGCCGATCTGATCCTGCACAAGACCGGCCACGGGCTTGGACGCGAGGTGCACGAGGCCCCGGCGGTCATGCGCTCGAACCGCGAGCCGCAACGCGCCGGCATGGTGTTCACCGTCGAGCCCGGCCTTTACCGGCCGAACGATATCGGTGTGCGTATCGAGGACAACGTGGTCGTGACCGAGACCGGCCACGACTGCCTTACCCAATTCAACAGGGAGATCATGACCCTTGCTTGACCAAACTT
>JAHJUC010000469.1 GCA_018829385.1 Alphaproteobacteria bacterium | reverse complement strand
GCCGGGGACCGGGATGGCCTGGCGCGCACCCTTCGCGGGTTGCTTGTCCGGGAAGGCCCGGCACGCCTGTCCGACGACCATCTTGTCGTTACCCTGCAAAAGGCACTGCGGGATTTCCCGGCCTCCGAGATCCGGATCCTCGCCGCGACCCTGTGGCCGAACCAGTCGGCGGAGTACCTTCCCGGCGCGCTGCGGCTTGACATGGCGCGCAAGGAGATCGCCGCGTTCAACGAGACCAGGGATGCGCCGGCGGTTTCCGAAGACCAGCTGCGCCTGCTTTCGGTTGAAGCCAGGAACAGCCGCGGGCCCGAGGATCTTTCGTTGCTCGGATGGCATGACCTCAAGGCCGGGCAGCCGGCGGCGGCGGCGGAATGGTTCGCGCTTGCCATGCAGCAGGCGCCCGATCCCGACAATGCCAAGGGCATGTATCTGAGCCTGTACCGGCAGGGGGACGAGACGCGCGCCTACGAGTTCGCAGCCGCTCATCTGCCTGATCTCTCCGATGATCCGGTCTTCCTGATGAACGTGCTGTCGCCGCGTTTCGGCAAGCCCGAAGCGGGTGCGCCGAGCGAGGAGGCCGTGCACGCCTACTCGACCGCCATTCTCGAAACCAGCGCCGCCGACCACGCCGAAATTCTTGGCTGGTACGCCTACAATTCGCGCCAGTTCGAGGCCGCCGAAGCCTGGTTCCGCCAATCCTACGGCTGGGAGGCTTCACCGGACCGGCTGAAGGGCCTGGCGCTGTCGCTGCTGCGCCGCGACCGGAAAAAGGATTACGCCGCCCTGAAGGCCGAGTTCGGTGATGTCTATCCCGACATCTGGCCCGAGATCGCGGCAGCACCCGCGCCCAGGGCCCGCAAGGCGGCTTCGGTCGGTGAACCCTCAGCGGGCGTCAGCGCCAGCTATGTCCGGCATCTTGAGGCCAGGAATTACCCCGCCTGCCTGCGCGAGATCGACCGGCTCGGCCAGGCTGCCGTCAAGCCCCGGGTCGCGGTGGTGCGCGGCTGGTGCGAACTCGGCCTGAAACGCTTCGGTGCGGCACGGACCTCTTTCGAAAGCGCCATGGCCGGCTCCAGGCAGGTGCGGCTTGATGCCGTCTATGGCGCCGGACTGGCCATGCTCGGCGCCCGGCTGACCGACGAGGCCGAAGCCCTGATCACAGCCTGGCCGCTGCCGGAGGCCCGTGCGCGCGAACTCAAGTCCGAAATCTATCTGCAGCGGGCGCGGTCCTCCTACGACCACAAGCAATACGGGCGGACCCTCGCCGCGCTTGACGCGCGTGCGTCGCTCGTGGCCGAACCGCGCGATCTCACGCAGCTGCGCGCCTGGGCGCACTACCATCTCGGCCAGACCGAGCGGGCGAAAGCCATCTTCGCTGAGCTCAACATGGTCATTCGTGACACGGGATCGCTGACAGCGCTTGGCGTCATCAACAATCAGGAGGGAAGATAAATCCCATGACATTGCGTATCATGGCCATGATGGCCTTGGCGCTTTCCGTTTCAGGATGCGCCACCGGGGATGACCCCACACTTGTCACCGGTTCGATCCGGCCCGAAGCGCCGGCGCTTATCGCCGATGTCGCTCCCGACTATGCCGCAGCCTACCTGCCGCAGGTCGCAGGTCGCGTGGAGGCTGTCCGGCAATCCTCGAAGCCCGGTCATGTCTTCCAGACCATTCTCTATCCCAACCCGGGATATGAGGCCGGCGAGAACACGCTTTGGGTCTCCATCGCGCCGCCATCCTCGGACCCGTCCTATCGCCAGGCACCGACCAGGAACGAGATCATGGCCGAGATCCGCGCCGCCTTGCCGGGCACGGCGATGGCGATCGCTGCGGCCCCGGGCCAGAACCTGCAGGGTCCGTTCGGATATGCGACCGGCCCGGGCACGGGCGGCGGGGCATGCATCTTCGCATGGCAGATTGCGAAGGATATCAGCCGGTCCGACCAGGCCGGTTTTGGCAAGCTGGCCCGCTCCCGCCACGCGGCGAAGATCAGGCTTCGCTACTGCCACCCGTCGATGAGCGAGGCGGCGCTGGTTTCCATGATGAGCGGCTTGCGGGTCCGTGAAATCTCCGACGCGACGATCGAGATGCTGCGCTTCGCCGAAGGCTCCGGCGTGCCCTTGCGTGCAGGCTATGCCAGCGATCCGTCACCGGCAAGCCAAACCGTGGCCCCGGTGAAGTCCGTTGCGGAATCCGCAAGCAGGCCGGTCGTTGTCGAAGAGGAGAGCCTGGCGCCCACCGGGCCCCGCGTGCTCAAGCCCGGCGAACTGCAAGCCTCCACGGGCGCGCTGCCGGACAAGCCGGTCACCGTGGCCGCAGCCGGAGCGGGTGTGGCGCCGATCCGGAAACCGACGCTCGTTCCGTTGCCTGGTGATCTTTAGGCCGGAAACGGAAGAGGCGGCCCGAAAGCCGCCTCCTTGTATCGTTGACCGGGTTACTCCGCGGCGTCCGCGTAGTCCGACATCGGCGGGCAGGAACAGACCAGGTGCCGGTCGCCATAGACATTGTCGACCCGGTTGACCGGGGCAAAATACTTGGCGTTGCGCATGGCGCCCGCCGGGAAGCAGGCGGTCTCGCGGTCGTAGGGCCGGTCCCACGGGCCGACCAGGTCCTCGATCGTGTGCGGCGCGTTCTTGAGCGGGTTGTTCTCCCGGTCCATCCGCCCGTCCTCGATCGCCCAGGCCTCGTCCCGGATGGCGAGCATCGCCGCGCAGAAGCGGTCGAGCTCGGCCTTGACCTCCGATTCCGTCGGTTCGATCATCAGCGTGCCGGCCACCGGCCAGCTCATCGTCGGGGCGTGGAAGCCGCAATCGATCAGCCGCTTGGCCACATCGTCGACGGTGACGCCGGCGCTTTGCACCAGCGGACGGGTGTCGAGAATGCACTCATGCGCCACCCGGCCCGAGGCGGAGGTGTAGAGCACATCGTAGGCGCCCTTCAGCCGCGCGGCGATGTAGTTGGCGTTGAGGATCGCGATCTTGGTCGCCTGGGTCAGCCCGTCGCCGCCCATCATCAGGCAGTAGGCCCAGGAGATCGGCAGGATCGAGGCCGAGCCGAAGGGTGCTGCCGAGACCGCGCCGGGCCTTCCATCGGTGACGCAATGGCCGGGAAGGTGCGGCGCCAGATGCGCCTTCACCCCGATCGGCCCCATGCCCGGACCGCCGCCGCCATGCGGAATGCAGAAGGTCTTGTGCAGGTTGAGATGACTGACATCGGCGCCGATGTCGCCGGGCCGGGCGAGCCCGACCAGCGCATTGAGATTGGCGCCGTCGAGATAGACCTGGCCGCCATGCTTGTGGGTGATCGCGCAGACCTCCGCCGCCGTCTCCTCGAACACCCCGTGGGTGGACGGGTAGGTGATCATGCACGCGGCGAGATTGTCGGCATGCAGTTCGGCCTTTGCACGGAAATCATCGAGATCGATGTCGCCGTTCTCGCGGGTGCCGACGGCGACGACGGTCATTCCCGCCATCTGCGCCGAGGCCGGGTTGGTGCCGTGCGCCGAGGTCGGGATCAGGCAGACATGGCGGTGGCCCTGGCCATTGGCCTTGTGGTAGGCGCGGATCGACATCAGCCCGGCATATTCGCCCTGCGCGCCGGAATTGGGTTGCATCGAGATCGCGTCATAGCCGGTGATCTGGCACAGCTTGTCCGACAGATCGTCGATCATCTGCTTGTAGCCTAGCGCCTGGTCGTCGGGCGCGAACGGATGGATGTCGGCGAATTCCGGCCAGGTGATCGACAGCATTTCCGCCGTCGCATTGAGTTTCATGGTGCAGGAGCCGAGCGGGATCATCGTCCGGTCGAGCGCCAGGTCCTTGTCTGACAGCCGGCGGATGTAGCGCGTC
>JAHJUC010000468.1 GCA_018829385.1 Alphaproteobacteria bacterium | reverse complement strand
CGCTTGACGGTGTTTCGGTTTCTCTCAGCAAGGGCGATTTTTCCGTGCTGCTGGGGCCGTCGGGCTGCGGGAAATCGACGCTTCTCAGGCTGATTGCCGGGCTCGACCGGCAGACCGGAGGCGCGATCCGGATCGGCGGCGCCGATGTCGGCGACCTGCCGCCGAGCCTGCGCGACCTGTCGATGGTGTTCCAGTCCTACGCGCTGTTTCCGCATCTTTCGGTCTCCGAGAACATTCTCTTCGGGCTCAAGGTCCGCAAGGTCTCCAAGGCGGAGCGGCTGCAGCGTCTCGACCATGTGGCGGCGATGATGGGGCTGACGGCCCTTCTGGCGCGCAAGCCGTCGGAGCTGTCGGGCGGGCAGCAGCAGCGCGTGGCGCTGGCCCGCGCGGTGATCAGCGAGCGACCGATCTGCCTGATGGACGAGCCGCTGTCCAATCTCGACGCCAAGCTGCGCGCCGACATGCGCGTCGAGCTGAGGGCGATCCAGCAGAAGCTCGGGCTGACGGTGGTCTATGTCACCCATGACCAGATCGAGGCGATGACGATGGCAGACCGGATCATCGTCATGAATGCCGGGCGGATCGAGCAGGTCGGCACGCCGGAAGAGGTCTATGCCCGACCGGCGACGGTTTTTACCGCGGGCTTCATCGGCACGCCGCCGATGAACCTGTTTCCGGGCCGGCTGTTCGCGGGGCATGAGGGTCTGCCGCAAGGGGCGGGCGATCACCTGATCGGCCTCAGGCCCGAAGACATGAGCATCGCCGGAAACGGCCCGGAGGCCGAAGTTCGCGGGGTCGAGTATCTCGGCGCGGACCGGCTTGTCTCCGCCCGTCTGGGCGACACGGATTTCATCATGCGCATGCCCGCCAGTGCTGCGCCGCCGCCGGCGCGGTTTCCGCTCGGCTGGGCGACCGGGCGCGAGAGCATCTTCGATGCGGCCACCGGCCTGCGGCTTAACCGGTTCGACCACCCCACAGCTTCCAAACCCAAGAAGGACCTGACCCATGAAACTGCTTAACGTATTCCTGGCGACTTCGGCGCTGACCATGTTCGCCACGGCAGCAAACGCCGTCGATCTCGAATTCTACTTCCCCGTCGCCGTCGGCGGCGCCGCAGCCGACACGATCCAGTCGCTGACGGAAGAGTACATGGCCAACAATGAAGGCGTGAAGATCGACGCCATCTACACCGGTTCCTATGCCGACACCACCACCAAGGCGATCACCGCCGTGCGCGGCGGCAACGCGCCACAGCTGATCATCTCGCTGTCGACCGACATGTACACCTTCATCGACGAGGACATGATCGTCGCCTGGGACAATTACGTCACCGCCGACGAGCAGAAGGACTGGATCGGCGGCTTCTACCCGGCGTTCATGGCCAACAGCCAGACCGAGGGCAAGACCTGGGGCATCCCGTTCCAGCGTTCGACGCCGGTTCTCTACTGGAACAAGGAAGCCTTCGCGGCCGCCGGTCTCGACCCGGAGAAGGGCCCCGCCAACTGGACCGAAATGGTCGAGATGGGCAAGAAGCTGACCGTCAAGGACGCAAGCGGCAACGTCACCCAGTGGGGCGTGCACATTCCTTCGTCGGGCTTCCCGTCCTGGCTCTGGACCGGCATCGTCGCCGGCAATGGCGGCCTGCTCGCCGATGACACCGGCAAGAACGTCACCTTCAACTCGGACGCCGCCGTCGGCGCACTCGAAGCGCTGGTGTCGCTGTCGGCCACCGATGGCGTGATGGCGCCGGGCATCCTCGACTGGGGCGGCACGCCGAAAGCCTTCTTCGAAGGCCAGGCAGCGATGATCTGGACCACCACCGGCAACCTCACCAATGTGCGCACCAACGCGCCGTTCGACTTCGGCGTCGGCTTCCTGCCGGGCCTCAAGCAGAACGGCGCGCCGACCGGCGGCGGCAATTTCTACCTGCTGAAGGGCTCGACCGACGAGGAACTTCAGGCTGCAGCCGACTTCGTCAAGTGGGCGACCGCTCCGGAACAGGCCGCCAAGTGGACGATTGCCACCGGCTACGTCGCCCCGCGCCCGGACGTGTGGGAAACCGAAACGATGAAGAACTACGTCAAGGACTTCCCGCAGGCGCTGGTTGCCCGCGACCAGCTCGACTACGCGGTTGCCGAACTGTCGACCTTCGAGGGTCCGAAGGTGACGCAGCTTCTCAATTCGGCGCTGGAATCGGCGATCACCGGCCAGAAGCCGGCCAAGGAAGCGCTCGACGCCGCCCAGGCCGAAGCCGACGCCATCCTGAAGGCCTATCACTGACATCGCTCCCGGCGGGGCGTTCCTTCGAGGCGCGCCCCGCCATTTCATTCTAGGATCGCAGATGAACCGACGCACCTGGTTATATGCCTGGCTGATGCTGCTGCCTGCGTTCGTGTT
>JAHJUC010000467.1 GCA_018829385.1 Alphaproteobacteria bacterium | reverse complement strand
TAGCCGCCGATGGTCATCAGGTCGCCATGGGCGAAATGCGCAAAGCGCAGGATGCCGAAGATCATCGAGATTCCGACCGCGCCCAGCGCGTAGACGCTGCCGATGGTCAGTCCCGGAACCAGATAGAGGTTGATGAAGTCGATCACGCTGCTGCACCTCCGAGGAAGGAGCGCCGCACCGCATCGTCGTTGAGCAGCGCCTCCCCCGTTCCTGAAACGAAATTCTTGCCGCTGACCAGCACATGGCCATTGTCGGCGATCCTGAGCGCCTGCTTGGCGTTCTGCTCGACCATCAGGATGGTCACGCCGCGCTTGCGGATGTCGAGCAGCAGGTCGAAGATGATCTCCAGATAGGCCGGCGAGAGACCCGCGGTCGGCTCGTCAAGCAGCAGCAGCTTCGGCTCGCTCATCAGCGCCCGGCCCATCGCCACCATCTGCCGCTGGCCGCCCGAGAGTTCGCCAGCCGCCTGGTCGAGCTTGCCCTTGAGGTCGGGAAACAGCGACAGCACGTTCTCGCGTACCTTTTCCTTGTCTTTCGGCGGCGCGGCATAGGTGCCGACATCAAGGTTCTCGTCGACCGTCAGCGTCGGGAACACGTTGCGGCTCTGTGGCACCATCGAAATCCCGAGCGGCACCAGCTGCGCGGTCTTTAGACCGGTGATGTCCTTTCCGGCAAAGCCGATCTCGCCGTCCGAACGCGCCGTCAGCGCGAAGATGGTCTTGAGCAGGGTCGACTTGCCGGCGCCGTTCGGCCCGATGATGACCGAGATCTCGTGCTCGGCCACGTCGAGATTGACGCCTTCGATGATCGGCACCCCGCCATAGCCGGCGGTCAGCCCCTTGACGGACAGCAGCGCGCTCATGACAGGGCCTCGTATTTTCCGCCGCCGAAATAGGCTTCGATGACGCGCGCGTCCTGGCGCACGGCTTCCACCGTGCCGCGGGTCAGAAGCGTCCCCTGCGCCATCACGATGACCTCGTCGCACAGCTTGGAGACATAATCGAGATCGTGCTCGATCAGGCAGAAGGTCAGCCCCTGCTGCTTGTTCAGATGCAGGATCTTGTCGGAAATCTTGGCCAGCAGCGTGCGATTGATGCCGGCGCCGATCTCGTCGAGCAGGATGATCTTGGGCTTGCGCATCAGCGCCCGGCCGAGTTCCAGCAGTTTCTTCTGGCCGCCCGACAGGTTGCCGGCCTTCTCGTCCTTGACCTGGTCGATCTCGAGAAAGGCCACCATGTCGCGCGCCGCGCGGTAGGTTGCCTCCTCTTCCGCGGCAAAACGGCCGCGGCGGAAGATGACGTTGAAAACGTTCTCGCCGATCGGCGTGGCGGCGGCCGCCATGAAATTCTCGATCACGGTCAGTTGCGAAAATTCGTGCGGGATCTGGAAGGTGCGCGCCAGCCCGCGTTCGGCGCGCTGATGCGGCTTGAGCCCGGTGATGTCCTTGCCCTCGAGCAGGATCCGGCCGCCTGCAAGCGTCACATGGCCGGCGATGGCATTGAACATCGTCGTCTTGCCGGCGCCGTTTGGCCCGATAAGACCGGTGATCCGCCCGGCCGGAATGTCGAAGCTGACGTCGTCGACGACATTGGGGCCGCCGTAACTCACCTTCACGTGCTCAACTGATATCATTTGCGCCCCATAATGCGGTTTGGTTCAACCGCCGGCGATGCCTTTCCGGACCGGTCTCTGCCCGACCGATGGCTCGCGCTTTGTTTGCGCCCCTCCCCGCATGTCGCAGGGAGGGGCTGAGTTTCAGGCCCTATAAGGCCAGTTCAGGCAAGATCACTCGACGATGGCGACCTGCTTGTAGACAGTGCCGTCAACGACGAACTTGCCGATATAGCCGGCGACGTCGCCGTTCTCGTCGAAGTCGTAGCTGCCGCCGGCGCCATCATAGTCGATGTCCTTGCCTTCGGCGATCAGCGCCTTGGCCTTGGCCCATTCGCCCGGACCGACCTTTTCGCCCGGAGCCGAGGCGACGGCGCGCAGCGCTTCTGCCATCTTGGCACGGTCGGCGGAGCCGGCCTGCTCGACGGCGAGCAGCGCCAGGAAGGTGGCGTCATAGGTCTGGTCGACAAACGGCTTGTCGGCAGGCTCGTTGTAGGCCGCGGTGTAGAGCTCATGCAGCTTGGCCTGGTTCGGATTGTCGGCCGGCGAGGTCGGCGCCGAGAAGAACGAGGTCGCGAGCGCTTCGGCGCCGATATCGGCGATCAGCGCTTCGTCGCGCAGGCCGTCGGTGCCGATGAACTTGGTGAACAAGCCGCCTTCGATCGCCTGCTTGACGATCTTGCCGCCGGAATCGCCGGCATAGGCAACCACCACCAGCGCATCGCCGCCGGCTTTCGACAGCGTCGCCAGTTCGGAGCGATAGGAGTTCTTCTTTTCCTCGTGCTTGACTTCGGCCACCACTTCGCCGCCGAGCGCCTTGTAGGCCTCGACGAAGGTGCCGCCGATGCCGACGCCGTAGTCATTGTTGACGAAGGTCACGGCCACTTTCTTGATGCCCTCGTCGAGAACCATCTTGGCCAGCACCTGGCCCTGGAAGTTGTCCGACGGCACGATGCGGTAAAGCAGGTCATTGTCCTTGATGCCGGTCATCGCAGGTGACGTCGCGGTTGGCGAGATCTGCACCACGCCGGCCGGGATGCCTGCGGCTTCGGCCGAAGCGATTGTTGTGCCAGACATCAGCGCGCCCATGATGATCGGCACGTTCTCGACGTTGATCAGCTTGCCGGCGGCATCGACTGCGCCCTGTGATGAGCCGGTGGTGTCGCCATAGACCGGCACGGCCTGGCCATCGAGCAGGCCGCCATTTTCGTTGACATGCTGGACGGCAAGATTGGCGGCATTCTGCAGCGGCGGAATGAAGCTTGCGATCGGGCCTGTGATGTCCATCAGCAGGCCGATCTTGGTGTCGGCGGCAAGCGTCAAAGCGCTGGACGCGAGCAATGCCGCGATTGCCAGTGCATATGTTGTCTTTTTCATTGTTATGCTCCCATTGAATTAGTGGGCCCTATGCCACGTGAGCGCCTCGCGGGCCATGATCAAAAACGCTCAGATGTCTTCCGCAACCTTTGTTTCGAACGATCCGGGCAGCGAAACCTCCAGCAATTGCAGATCTTCGCTCGGATCACTGTAGCGCGTTGCCATCCGCGGTGGAATGACAAAAGCATCGCCTTTTTCAAGACGATAAGGCTCCTTGCCCTCGCCTTCCAGCGTCATGCTTCCCGACATGACGAAATTGAACAGGATGTCGCCTTCGTGCCTGACCCAGACCGGAGAATGCGCGCCCGAAGGCCGCGCCACCATGACGGAGGCCACACCCTTGGTGTTCTCGTTGATGGTCGTGTCGCGCGCTTCGAAACCGGGAATCCGGAACGGCTTGAAGACGCCGTCCCTGGCCAGGCTGTGGACGAAGCGCTGGCCGTCCCATTCCCGGTCCGGCCGCTCGTGCGGCGTCGGCAGCTCCATCGTGTGATCGATTTCGGTGACATGCTCGGCCGGCACGCCGATCTCGATGACCTCGATCCCGTCCGCCGCGTGCAGCACCTTGTGTCGGATCTGCGGCGGCTGGATGAAGCAGTCGCCGGCGTGCAGCCGGCGGGTTCCGCCCTGATCCTCGTAGAGCACGTCGACCCAGCCATTGATGCAGAAGATCAGCTGGAAGCCGACCTTGTGGAAATGCACCATGTCGGGCACCGGCCCGTCGGGCACACGGATATGCGAGGCGATCATCGCGCCGCCAAGCCGCGAGGGCACCAGGTCACGATACTCCATGCCGGCGCGGCCGATGATCCACGGCGCCTGGTCGGCGAGCCTGCGGACCACGAAGGCGTGCTCGGTGCGGGGCAAAACCATCGGCGGATTGAGTTCGTCGATCTCGATGCGGGTGCCGTTCGGCGCCACCAGTTCGCGCCTGCCCTCGGCAAAGCCATCGGGATCCTCGGTCAGGATGCGCAACGTCCCCGGCGCTTCCGGCGCACCCTTCTGGATGCGGATCCTCAGACCATGGCCCGAGAGAACCGCGACTTCAGGATTGTCCGCCGGATAGATCATGTCGAGGCGCATCTTCAGCGTCTTGGTGTAGAACGGCAGGTCGTCCCTGAGTTCCGATGTCGGCAACCTGATTTCCGCGCGCGTGTCCAACCTGCTCTCCCCTTCCAGCCAAACCGTCTTGTCCGTCCCGGTATGAAAGATCGAATACCCGTGCCAGACGGCAATCAGAGACTATCGAACCGAATGGATATTTCAAGGCTGAAATATCTGACCCGGCGGACCGGAACAGCCTCTACAATTCGGTGCGTACCCGCCAGAGTTCGGGGAAAAGCTCCACGTCAAGCATCCGCTTGAGATAGCTCGTGCCGCCGGTGCCGCCGGTGCCGCGCTTGAGCCCGATCACCCGCTCCACCGTGGTGACATGGTTGAAGCGCCAGCGGCGGAAATAGTCCTCCAGATCCACCAGCTTTTCGGCAACCTCGTAGAGCGCCCAGTGTTTTTCGGGCGCTTCGTAGATCATTTTCCAGCCATCGGTCACGCCGTCATGCAGCGCGTGGGTCTGCCGCACGTCGCGTGAAAGCACCTCGTCCGGCATGGCGATGCCGCGCCGTGCCGCGAGCCGGATCGCCTCGTCGTAGAGGCTCGGTTCGCTCAGTTCCGCCTCGAGCATCGCATAGACCCCCGGCACATGCGCATGCGGCCGCATCATCGCATGATTGCGGTTGCCGAGTGCGAATTCGATCATCCGGTACTGGTAGGATTGGAAACCGGAGGATTGTCCGAGCTTGCGCCGGAAATGGGTGTAGTCGCTCGGCGTCATGGTCCGGAGCACGTCCCAGGCGGAATTGAGCTGTTCGAAGATCCGCGACACCCGCGCCAGCGTCTTCATCGCCGGCTGCAGCTGGTCCGCCCGGATCGCCGCCCGCGCCGCAACGATCTCGTGGATCGCCAGTCGCATCCACAACTCCGAAGTCTGGTGCTGGACGATGAACAGCATCTCGTCATGCGCATCGGTCCTCGGCTTCTGTGCCGACAGAACCTGGTCGAGACACAGGTAATCGCCATAGGACATCCGCCCGTCGAAATTCATCTCCGCCCCTTCGGCGGAAGGATCGTAATCCCGGGGCTCGCTCATGTGACGGCTTTCCGTTGCTTGAATTCGGGACGATCCCATTCGCCGGTGGCGATGATCTCGCACAGCACTGCCGCGGCATGGCTCACGTTTTCGGCCGTGTTGTAGAGCGGGCAGAAGCCGAACCGCATGATGTCGGGCGCCCGGAAGTCGCCGATGATGCCGCGCGCGATCAGCGCCTGCATCGCCGCATAGCCCTCGTGAAAGCGGAACGAGACCTGCGATCCCCGTGCCTGCGGGTCGCGCGGGCTGGCAAGCACCACATCCTTGCAGCCGGCCTCGACTTCCGAGATGAACTGCTCGGACAGCGCGATCGAGCGCGTGCGGATGTCATTCATGTCGACGCCGTCGAAGGCATCGAGCGCCGCGTCGAGCACCGCCATCTGGATCACCGGCGGCGTGCCGACCCGCATCCGGCTGATGCCCTCGCCCGGACGGTAGTCGAGATCGAAGGCGAAGGGCGCCTGATGCCCGAGCCAGCCGGAAAGTGCCGGCCGCACCTGTTCGATCAGGTCGGGGCGGACATGGATGAACCCGGGCGCGCCCGGGCCGCCATTGAGATATTTGTAGGTGCAGCCGACCGCGATATCGGCATTGCAGCCGCCGAGATCCACCGGCAGCGCGCCGGCGGAATGCGCCAGATCCCAGATCATGATCGCGCCGGCGGCGTGCGCCTTGTCGGTAATCGCCTTCATGTCGTGCACCCGGCCGGTGCGATAGTCGACATGGGTAAGCATGACCGCGGCC
>JAHJUC010000466.1 GCA_018829385.1 Alphaproteobacteria bacterium | reverse complement strand
GCTCGGCTGGCGCTACACCGATGCGTGGATGTCGATGGCCGGCATGGGCGACGTTGGCGAGCCCAACGGTCTTCCGGTCGACGAGTGGGGCATTCGCGTGAACGAAAACTCGCAGCCCGTGGGTTCCTGCGTAACCCGCGGTGGTGCAACCAACGCCCCGGCTGCCGTCTATGCCGTCGAGAAGGCGATCGACTGGCTGAAGAAGTACTCCCCGCCGGAAGCGGCAGGCATGACCTTCGGTGAAGCCGGCCCGATCCCTGCCCAGGGCAATGTCGCCCAGCAGATGTTCTGGTACACCGCCTTCACCGCGGCGACCGTCGAGCCGGGTCTTCCGGTCATGAACGAGGACGGCACGCCGAAATGGCGCATGGCGCCTTCCCCGCACGGCGTTTACTGGAAGGAAGGTCAGAAGGTTGGTTATCAGGACGCCGGTTCCTGGACGCTGATGAAGTCGACCCCGGTCGATCGGGCCAAGGCCGCATGGCTCTACGCCCAGTTCGTCACCTCCAAGACGGTTGACCTGAAGAAGTCCGATGTCGGTCTCACCTTCATCCGTGAGTCCACCATCAACTCGGATCACTTCACCCAGCGCGCCGACAAGCTTGGCGGTCTGATCGAGTTCTACCGTTCGCCTGCGCGCGTCCAGTGGTCCCCGACTGGCACCAACGTTCCTGACTATCCGAAGCTGGCTCAGCTCTGGTGGCAGAACATCGGTGACGCCATGTCCGGCGCCAAGACCGCCCAGGAAGCCCTCGACAGCCTCTGCGAAGCGCAGGAGAAGGTCATGGAGCGTCTTGAGCGTGCAGGCGTCCAGGGCGACATCGGTCCGAAGATGAACGAGCCGCAGGACGCGTCCTACTGGCTGGAACAGCCGGGTGCGCCGTATCCGAAGCTCGAAAACGAGGACGAAGAGCCCAAGACCGTCTCCTATGACGAGCTGATCAAGAGCTGGCAGTAAGGTTCTCTGGAACCTTCCTGCATCAGGCTGAACCTATGGGGGCCGGAACACACCGTTCCGGCCCCTGTTTTTCGGGGCAGGCCGACAATTGCCACCTATCGATTGCTCGCTCTACAGTGCCGCAGACATGACAGTACCGGTTTCGTGATTTGACCAGCTCCACCCATTCCAGAACAAGATCCAACGCGGCCTGGTGGCTGGTGCTGCCGTCACTGTGCGTGCTCGCGTTTGTCGGCGTGCTGCCGCTTGTGACGATCTTCAACTATTCGTTCTTCGATATCTTCACGCTGGAAAGCCGCTTCTGGGTCGGCACGGAATGGTATCGCGACATTCTCTCGTCTGAGAGATTTCTGCACAGCCTGGGCCGCAGCCTCTTGTTCTCGATGATCGTGCTGTCGATCCAGATTCCGCTCGGCATCTACATCGCCCTTCTGCTGCCGCGGGAGGGCCGGTTCAGGACAGCCATCCTGATGATCCTGGCGCTTCCCCTGATGGTGCCCTGGAACACCGTGCCCTCGATGTGGGTGAGCTTCATCGGCAGTGAGGCAGGTTTCGGAGGCCGCGCGCTGGCGCTGCTCGGCCTTGACCTCGACTACAAGTTCAACGCCATTCACACATGGATCCTGCTCGTCGTGATGGACACCTGGCACTGGATCGGCCTGGTGGTCATCCTGTGCTATTCCAGCCTTTCCACCATTTCAGCGGCCTATTATCAGGCCGCGGCGATCGACGGGGCGTCGCGCCTGCAGGTCTTCCGTTTTCTGGAGCTGCCGAAAATGAGCGGTGTGCTGATGATGGCATTGCTGCTCAGGTTCATGGACAGCTTCATGATCTACACCGAGGCCTTTCGTGTGAATGCCGGTGGTCCGGACCACAAGACGACGTTCCTGTCACTGGACCTGGGGGAGGAAATCGCCGCCTTCAACTACGGGCCGGCGGCAGCCCGCTCCATCATCTATTTCGTGATCATTCTCTCGATCGCCTGGGCATTCAAGACCGTCATGAACGCCCGACAGAACGAGACACCGCAGGGTGATCGCTGATGGTGCGCGCCACGTCAGGAGCCAGTCAATTCAAAGCCTGGATGGCAAGCCTGTTCCTGGCGGCCATCGCCGGCTTCATCCTGCTGCCGTTCCTGCAGATGTTCATGCTGAGTTTCACCTCCACGCTGCCGCGGGACGGGATCGTCCAGGGGCAGTTCAGCACCATCAACTTTCAGAACATCATCGCGTCGCCGTTGCTGTCGGGCTCGATCGTCAACTCGGTGATCTATGTCACCCTGAATGTGGTCGTGACGCTTCTGGTCGCGGTTCCCGCGGCCTATGCCATAGCGCGCTACCGGTTTGCCGGTGACAGGCATCTCTTCCTGCTGCTGATTGCGTTCAGGATCACCCCGCCGGTCGTCCTGACGCTTCCGGTTTTCATCCTGTTTGCCAAGGTTGGCCTGGTGAATTCACCCGTCGGGATCGCGCTGGTGCATTGTGTCTTCAACATCCCCATCGCCATCTGGATCCTGGAAAGCTTCATCTCGGCGGTTCCACGGGAGCTGGATGAGACGGCGTTTCTCGATGGTTATTCCCTGCCGCGGTTCTTTCTCAGGCAGTTGCTGCCGCTGATTGCGCCCGGCGTCGGTGTCGCAGCCTTCTTCTGCTTCATGTTCTCATGGGTCGAGGTTGTCTTCGCGCGCATCCTGACAGTCACCGCCGGCAAGCCGATCACGATGGCCATCAGTTCGCTCTACGGGTTCCGAACCGACATCGGCCTGGTCATGGCAATGACGCTCGTGTCGCTGATACCCGGACTTGCCGTCATCTATTTCGTCAGAAACCATATCGCCAGGGGCTTCATCGTCAGGACCTGACCCTTCAGCAGGGTCGATGTCCCCGGAACCGGCCGCCAAGATCGGTGCCCCGCGAGGGAAGGTGCCGGGCTGTCTCGAGAAAATGCATTTGGCGGATTGACCTTCCCTCTGCTGGAAGGCCTACAAGGATGCGCAGAAGAGCGAAACATGCTCTGACGGAAAGTTGAAAACATCGATCCTTGTCAATCTCACCATGTCGGGGCAAGAATGTAATCCATGATGAAATCCATTCGCCATCGAACCGGTCGCGGGCATGTGTTTCTGGTGGTGATGCTCGTTTTTACGAGCATCGTGCCGGGGGCTATGCACGCCGCGGCGATGGCGGGATCGGCAGCGGCCGTCGCCGGAGTGCATCACGCCAGTGAACCTGCATCCGGCGATCACGCGATGATGAACCATCACCACGCCGGGGATGGTCACTCTGACGCCGTTCAGGGCCCGCTGCACGCAGATCACGGCAACATGCCGGACCAGTGCTGCCCGATATCCTGTTCCTTTGCCCTCTGCGTGGTCGAACCGCTGAAGCAAGCCGTTTTCATTCCCGACAGTTTTGAACTCCTGCCCGCTCCGGGTCTTGT
>JAHJUC010000465.1 GCA_018829385.1 Alphaproteobacteria bacterium | reverse complement strand
GCGCTGCCGGTTTTCGCCGGGGCCGAAGGCGTGCTCGATTTCACCGCGCCTCAGGCGTCGCTGGAATTCGCCGATCTCGCCGCCCAGGCGCGCATTGTCCACGTCATCGGCACCACCGGCATGGACGAAAGCCACGAGGCCCGGCTGCATGCCGCCTCGCGCCATGCACGCATCGTCAAGTCAGGCAACATGAGTCTCGGCGTCAACCTGCTCTCGGTGCTGGTGCGCCAGGCGGCCAAGGCGCTCGATGCCGGCGATTGGGACATCGAGGTGCTGGAAATGCACCACCGCCACAAGGTCGACGCGCCGTCGGGCACGGCACTGCTGCTCGGCGAGGCCGCTGCCGAGGGCCGCGGCATCGGGCTCGGCCAGCATTCGGTCAGGGTCCGCGACGGCCATACCGGCCCACGTGAGCCCGGCAGCATCGGTTTCGCCACCCTGCGCGGCGGTTCGGTGATCGGCGAGCACTCGGTCATTCTTGCCGGCGAGGGCGAAACCGTCGAACTGACCCACCGGGCCACCGATCGTTCGATCTTCGCCCGCGGCGCCGTCCGCGCCGCTCTCTGGGCCCGCTACCAGAAGCCGGGTTACTATTCCATGCTCGATGTGCTCGGTCTGAAAGACCACTGATACGAACTGCATGAACCCAAGCCGCCTGAACCCAACCGCCTGAACAAAGGAAATCACCATGTCCGGAACGCTCGTCCTTGTCCGCCACGGCCAAAGCGAATGGAACCTGAAAAACCTCTTCACCGGCTGGAAGGACCCTGATCTGACCGAGCTCGGCATCGAGGAAGCAAAGACCGGCGCCCAGGCGCTGAAGGCCACCGGCCTCAAGTTCGACGTCGCCTTCACCTCTGTTCTGATCCGCGCCCAGCACACGCTCGACCTGATCCTGGAAGGCATCGGCCAGACCGATCTGCCGGTGATCCGCGACCAGGCGCTCAACGAGCGCGATTACGGCGATCTCTCCGGCCTCAACAAGGACGACGCGCGCAAGAAGTGGGGTGAGGAGCAGGTTCACATCTGGCGCCGTTCCTACGACGTCCCGCCGCCCGGCGGCGAAAGCCTCAAGGACACCGGCGCCCGCGTCTGGCCCTACTACATGACCGAGATCCTGCCCCGCGTGCTGCGCGGCGAAACCGTTCTGGTCGCAGCCCATGGGAACTCCCTGCGTTCGCTCCTGATGGTGCTCGACCGCCTCGACCGCGAGCAGATCCTCTCGGTCAACTTGGCCACCGGCGTGCCCATGGTCTACAAGCTCAACGCCGATTCCACCGTCGCCTCGAAAGAGGTGCTGGGCGACATGTCCAAGGCGCACTGACGGCGCCGATGCCGGATCGTAACAACGAAAAATCCGCCTGACATCGTCCGGCGGATTTTTCATGCAAACTCAGGAAACCCGAGAAGCGCCCGTCTGCAGGCACCCCGTCTCCCAGCCGAGCATCGCCCGCTTGCGGGTGATGCCCCAATGGTAACCGGTGAGGGCGCCGGATTTGCCCAGCGCCCTGTGGCACGGCACCACGAAGGAGATCGGGTTGCGCCCGACAGCTGCTCCCACCGCGCGCGAGGCCGACGGCTTTCCGATGGCCCGCGCCACGTCCTGGTAGGTCGAGGCCGTCCCGAGCGGAATCCGCAAGAGCGCTTCCCACACCCGCACCTGGAAATCCGTGCCGATCATGACGATTCTGAGCGGTTGATCGGCGCGCCATTGTTCCGGTGAGAAGATGCGGGCCACATAGGGCGCGGTCATCGCCTGGTCCGGCGAGAACCTCGCGCCGGGCCAGCGCCTGGTCATGTCCTCGAGCGCCGCCTGCTCCTCGCCCGGATCGGCGAAGGCGAGGCCGCACAGACCGCGCTCCGTCGCCATGATCACCGCCGTGCCGAACGGCGAAGGGTGAAACCCGTAGCTGATCGCGAGCCCTGCGCCGCCGGTCTTGAAATCGCCCGGGCTCATCGCCTCGTGGGTGACGAACAGGTCATGCAGCCGCCCCGGACCGGACAGGCCGAGCTCGTAGCTGGCATCG
>JAHJUC010000464.1 GCA_018829385.1 Alphaproteobacteria bacterium | reverse complement strand
GGCTCCTTGGTGCGTCCGGCAAGCGAGGTGATGATGCGGGAATCTGGATGCATTGCGACCAGATCCTTCGCGAGTTGAGCGGCTTCCCTGGTCCCGCCGAGGATGAGGATGGTCTCTGCAGGTCCGGTTCTATTGGGCATGGGCGAGCAGAACTCCTGCGCGATCCATGACCATGACATCGACTTCAACCGGCGCACCGCGCAATGTTGCGAGCGCGACGGCGCGGGCTCCTGCTGCGATGGCAGCCGGCAGGTCGATACCTCCATCGCGAGTCATTTCAAGCACTTCCATCGCCGTGTTGGCTGCCAGAATCCGCTCCTTCAAGTGATGTCCACCCAGGGTTTCCGTCTGGCTTGCGAGCCATTCCATATCGACCTGGCTGCGGCCGGAATGCAGATCCAGCGCGCCCTGCGCGAGCTTGCACATCTTGGCGAAGCCGCCGGCAATGGTCAGGCGAGGGACGGGATGGGCGCGGAGATATTTGAGCAGGCCGCCGGCGAAGTCGCCCATGTCGAGACAGGCGATGTCGGACAGGCCATGAAAGGCTTGTGCGGTCTTCTCCGAGCTCGAGCCGGTGGCGCCGAGCACATGGGGGAAACCTTCGGCGCGGGCGACATCGATGCCGCGGTGGATCGAATGGATCCAGGCGGCGCATGAGAACGGGTGGACGATGCCGGTGGTGCCGAGCACCGAGAGACCGCCGACGATCCCGAGCCGCGGGTTCCAGGTCTGGAGCGCCAGCTCGGCGCCGTTCTCGATGGCGATCTCGATCTCGATGTCGGGGGCGATGCCGTGCTCGTCGCAAAGGGCGGTCACCACCTCGGTCATCATCTTGCGGGGAACCGGATTGATGGCCGGTTCGCCGACCGGGACCGGGAGGCCGGCCCTGGTGACGGTGCCGACGCCGGCGCCGGCCTTGAAGACAATGCCGGTGCCCCCGGGAAGGCGGCGGACGGTTGCCATCACCAGCGCGCCGTGGGTGACATCGGGGTCGTCGCCGGCATCCTTGATGATGCCGGCCATTGCATGATCGCCGCCGGGGGTTTCGCGGGCCAGCGCGAAGTTCGGCATCTCGCCTTTGGGCAGTATGATCTCGACCGGATCGGGGAACTCGCCGGTGAGCAGGGCCGTCAGCGCAGCCTTGGTTGCGGCCGTGGCGCAGGCCCCGGTGGTCCAGCCGCGGCGCAGCGCCGTGGCGGGCTTTTCCAGCCGGATTTCGTTTTCGCTCGCCGCCATGTCGCAGTTCCCGGTCGTGTCTTGCCTGTTGCCGTTATAGAGTGCGATTGATACGGGTGTAACCCATGGTGATTTGCTGAAATCACCTTACAAGGTTGAGCGGAAAGCATGAGCGACTGGCAACAGAATCTGCCGCGGATGAAGCCCGGCGAAGTTTGGCTGGTGGGCGCCGGACCGGGCGATCCCGGGCTCTTGACGCTGCATGCCGCCAATGCGCTCGCCCAGGCCGACGTGATCGTTCACGACGCGCTGGTCAATGCCGACTGCCTGAAGCTGGCGCGTACCGGCGCCCTCCTGGAATATGCCGGCAAGCGCGGCGGCAAGCCGTCGGCCAAGCAGCGCGACATCTCATTGAGACTGGTCGAATTGGCGCGGGAAGGACATCGGGTGCTGCGGCTCAAGGGCGGCGATCCGTTTGTCTTCGGCCGCGGCGGCGAGGAAGCGCTGACGCTGGTCGAGCATCACATCCCGTTCCGGATCGTGCCGGGGATCACCGCCGGCATCGGCGGGCTGGCCTATGCCGGGATCCCGGTGACGCATCGCGACACCAATCACACGGTCACCTTCCTGACCGGCCATGATTCCACCGGCGTCGTGCCCGACAAGATCGACTGGGACGGGGTGGCGCGCGGCAGCCAGGTGATCGTCATGTACATGGCGATGAAACATATTCCGACCATCACCTCGCGGCTGATCGCTGCGGGGCGGGATGCCGACGAACCGGTGGCGTTTGTCACCGATGCATCCACCGCCACGCAGAACGTGCTTGAAACCACGCTTGCCCGGGCGGCGGACGACGTTGCCACATCGGGATTGCAGCCGCCGGCAATCGTCGTGGTCGGTCAGGTCGTGCGGCTTCGCCCGGCGCTTGACTGGATGGGGGCTGCCGCCGGCAGGGTGTTGACCGCCGATCCTTTGGGAAATCGCGCTGAAGCGCAGAAAGACAGTGCATGACAGGCCTGATGATTGCCGCGCCCCGGTCGGGCTCAG
>JAHJUC010000463.1 GCA_018829385.1 Alphaproteobacteria bacterium | reverse complement strand
GTCGGCTCGTCGGCGATCAGCAGGTCGGGCTCGCCGGCGAGCGCCATGGCAATCATGATGCGCTGGTTCATGCCGCCGGACATCTCGTGCGGATATTCCCGCAGTCGGCGCGTGGCATTGGCAATGCCGACCCGGTCGAGAAGACGCGCCGCTTCCGCATTGGCCGAAGCTCCGGTCATGCCCCGGTGCAGCTTCAGCGCTTCCGCGATCTGCCGGCCGATGCGGTGGACAGGGTTGAGGGAACTCGAGGGATCCTGGAAAATCATGGCGATGCGTCCGCCACGTAGGCCTGCAAGATCATTTTCCGGGGCGCCCGCAATTCCCAGCCCATTGAGCCGGACGGAGCCGGAAATGCGCGCCCTGCTGCCGAGCAGCCCCAGGGCCGCCAGCCAGGTGATCGACTTGCCGCAACCGGATTCGCCGACAACACCCAGAACCTCGCCCCTGGCAACATTCAGGCTGACGCCGTGAAGCGCCCTGACAAAGCGCTTTCCCTGGTCGAAATCGACCGCCAGATCCTTGATTGACAGAAGCGTTTCCATTGGCTGGTTCTCCGTTGCAACAAAAAAGGCCGGGGCGCGCAATCCGCGCCCCGGCCCCTGGCTTCAGTTGCCCGGCGCAACAACCTGGAAGTTGTCAGCCCGGAAATCCATCGACTGCAGACCCGACCAGTTCCACGCAATGTCCTTGCGCTTGCCGAAGAACACCGCGCTCTGGTGCATGACCGTATAGGCGGGATCCTCGCGCTCGGCGATCTCGAGCATCCGGCGGAACGCGGCGCGGCGCTCCTCGAGATCGGTCGAGGTTTCCAGCTTGATGCAAAGCGCGTTGAACTCTTCATTGGTCCATTCGCCAACCTGCTGCTGCTGGCCGTTCTGGCAATGCTGGTTGACGATGGAGGAAACCGGATCCGGATACGGGGCCGAGTTCGACCAGTCGCGAACCATGCGCGGGCCGCTTTCCTTGTCAAAGATCTGCTGCCAGTTTTCCTTCATCTCGATCTTCACGTTGAGACCGATCTGGCGGAAGGATTCGGCATTGATCTGCGCGGTCGAAACCTGGTTGGTGTAATAGTTGTTGAGAACCCGGAAGGTGATTTCCTCGCCGTTGTATCCCGATTCCTGAACCAGCTTCCTGGCCAGCTCCATGTCATATTCCGGCACGGTCCAGTCGGAGAGGAACATGTCGCCGTAGTAGGACCACTGCAGACCGGCAGGGACCGATGTGCGGCCGTCCCAGAGGGTCTCGACGATGGTCTCGCGGTCGATCGCATGGGTCATCGCCTGGCGGATCTTGACGTTCTGCATAGGGCCGTTGTTCTTGTCGAACACCATCAGGCGGTGGTTGGTGATCGGGCCGCCGACGACTTCAAAGCCGGTATTGGATTCGACCGTCTTGATCTGATCCGGCGGCAGATCGGTGATGAAATCATACTCACCGGAGAGAAGGCCGTTGACGCGGCTGGCGACTTCCGGAACCACGGCAAAGCGCAGCGTCTTGATCGGCGGCTTGCCACCCCAGTAATCGTCATGGGCTTCGAGCACGAGAATGTTGTCGGGCTTGAACTCGGCAACCTTGTAGGGCCCGGTTCCAACCGGTTTCTGGGCGAAGGCTAGCCAGGACTCGGCTTCTTCATAGGCGCGCTTGGACAGGATCTCCGCGCCGTAGCGGGAAATGCGGCCTTCGAGCGTCGGATCGGCGACCGTCGAGACAAAGCGGACGGTCATGTCGTTGACCTTCTCGACACGGTCGAGATTGGGCCAGGCGCGCTTGGCAACGGCAGCGACTTCGGCAGGCGGAACCTTGCCGCCGGCGGACACGCTGGCGCTCGAGGTGAACAGCGTCTTGCCGTCCTTGCGCGCACTGTCCTGCTCGTCGAGAAGACCGAAGCGCTCCTTGGAGAAGGTGAAGACGACATCGTCGGCCGTCATCACGTCGCCATTGTGGAACTTGACGCCGGGACGCAGCTTGAGCTCGACGGTCTTGTCATCGATGCGCTTCCACTCGGTGGCAAGGCCCGGTTTCTGCGGCAGGTCGGCGTTCTGGCGGTCGTAATCGATCAGGGTTTCGAAAATCGAATAGAACACCCGGGCGCCCACGTTGGACTGCTCGCGCAACACATCGAGTGCGCCGGCATTGACGATCTGCTGGACTGCAACCGTGATCTCGGGACGATCCTCGGCGAGAGCCTGCCCAGGCATCGTGAGCATCGTCGTTGCAAGGAGATATGCACCAATCATCATGGCGCCTTTAAGCTTGCGGCTGTGGGTCATGTTCCGTTCCTCAACTTCGCATTTGTGCGTGATTGTAAATCTCATGATCTCGCCCGGGGTCCCTCGTGCAGGCCCAAAGACACGGCCACTGGTAATGAGGGGATGTGACGGTCAGGATTCGTCTTGATCAATTTTTGATGACAATCCACAGGCGCTTGGCCAGGCAGTGAACCCTGTTCTCAGATGCGGCCACCGCAGAATGGTATCCGCTGCCGTCCGTCATCGGCAGCAAGCACGAGATACTGCCTGAAATCGCCGGCTCCGGCCTCAAGACGAACCTGCCGCGGCTCCAGAGCCGGCCTCCCAAGCACTTGATCAAGCGGCAGGCCTGTCATCGTGTCAGGCCGGTCAATCCCGAGAACAGCCAGAACGGTCGGGACGATATCGGTCAGGTTGGCGTGGTCGTTGACGCAGGCCGCCGGCATGTTCGCACCGCCGAATGCAAGCAGCGTGTTCATCTCGAAGAGATTGAGGCCGCCATGCATGCCACCCCCGACTGGCACATTGACGCCGGTCGTATAGACGCCGGCGCCGGCCAACCCGTGTTGATCGGCCTCGGCGGACGAGCGCCCGACCCAGTAGAGATCCGGCGAGCGCGGATGGTCAGCACCAACCAGGGCGCGATCGAACGCACCGCTGATGACCGGCTCTCCGTTCTCGCCGGACCTGCTGAACAACATCCCGGTTTCGGGCATCTCCATCAGCGCGGCACCGAGAGCCTGAAGCCGCGACAGATCCCTATCGACCAGCGTCAGTCCCGCAGCCGATCCCGGCGTTACCAGCACCTTGGTGCCCGATTCGGCCCGGTATCCGGCGTCAAAGCCGCTTTCCCTGAGCGCGCCGACAAGATCGAAAGCCGACGTCGTCGAGATCTGGCCGTGATCGCTCATGACGATCAACAGTGTCTCCTCCGCATGGTCCGAAGCGTGGACAGCGTCGACGATCTTGCCGAAACAGGCATCGACATGGGCCGTGGCCGTGTCTGATTCCGGCGATCCGATTTCATGGAAATGATAGGAGGTGTCGGGTTCCGAGTACCATATAATGGCGACATCCGGCTGCACCTCCGGCAGCACCAGTTCCGTCAGCACCCGCGTGGCGTAGGACGCCTCGTCGAGCTTTGGCGTCTTGCAGGCAGGAAGCGGGCCAAAGCGTTCGACCGACTTGTCAACGGCTTCCGGCGTGTCGGTGTGATCCCGACCGTGGATCGAAAACGTCCAGTGACCATGCTCCCTGGCACGATGATTGAGCAACCATGCCGACCCGGCAGATCCTGAATGCACGACAGCCAGCCGCTTGCCGGCTGCACCCAGCGCGCAGCCGAGCCCCTTGGCCTCGATAAACTCACCTTCATGCCAGGCATTGGCGACCCTTATATGGGCCGCGCGTGACGTGTCGAGCGGCTCTCCGCCGCTGATTGCCGGATGAAAGAAGGCGTTGTTGACCACGCCATGGCGCGCCGGATGCGATCCAGTCGCGAAACTGGTTGTGGCAACGCGGGTCATGGAGGGAAACACCGAGCGGGCTTCCCGGTACCAAAGCCCATCGGTCACGAAGCGGTGCAGGTTGGGTGTCAACTTTTCCGAAATGCGGTCGGGCCGAAGCCCGTCAAACACGGCAATCACCACGCGCGCGACTTTGGTTGGCACAGCCTTCGTCTCCTGATTTTCCCCTCTCGCAACCATGCGCCCGCAATGCGACAGCCATGCTACAGACGCGTGATAACTCCCACTTTCCACCAGCCTTCATCGAACCGTCACGGTTCTGATATCCGCCTGTCGCATGACCGGCGCTATAGCCGTTCCCGCAGGCGGGGCCCGATCGACCTCGCCCAATCAGGAGAAGGTCCGGCCATGAGTGATTTGCCAGTAATCGGCGCGGCGATGACGATCGCCACTTACGAAACCCATTATGATTTCATGCGCGAATTGCCGCGCGACATCGAGATTCAGGACTTCTTCGACGCCAGCCTGCTCAATGGCGATTGGGCTTCCTTCGCAGCGCACGCCCGCAAGCTGCTCGACGGCCACGAGGGCCGCATCGGCATTCATGGCCCGTTCTGGGGCTTCAACATCGCGTCGCAGGATCCCGATGTGCGCGCCATCGTCCGCAAGCGGTTCCACCAGGGTCTCGATGTCTGCGAGGCGATCGGTGCCAACCAGATGGTCATCCATTCGCCGTTCTCGACCTGGGATTACAACAATCTCGACAATCTGCCGAATGCCCGCGCCTCGGTCGTGGAACGCACCCATGACGCCATTGGCGAGATCGTCAAGCGCGCGGAAGACATGGGCTGCGTTCTGGTCGTCGAAAACATCGAGGACGTCGATCCGCATGCCCGTGTAGATCTGGTCAAGAGCTTCCAGTCCGAGGCCATCGCCGTGTCGATCGATACCGGTCACGCCTGCTACGCGCATGGCTCAACCGGCGCGCCGCCAATCGACTATTATGTCGGCGCCGCAGGCAACCTGCTGCAGCACGTCCATTTGCAGGACGCCGACGGGTACGCAGACCGCCACTGGAGCCTTGGCGAGGGCATCATCCGCTGGCACCCGATCTTCGCCGCACTCGCCGCGCTGACATCCAATCCGCGCCTGATCGTCGAGATCCGCGACAAGACCAAGATCCCGGCCTCCGTTGCCTATCTGCAATCCCTGGGGCTTGGACAGTAGGCTTCGATCATGAACGCGTGAGGCAGGAGCGGGAATGGTTGACGTTCCCGCTCCTGCCGGCGTTTGAGGCGGGCAGATTCCCAATCGGCGCGACTAAGCCGGATCAGCCCTTTTTGAGCATCTCCTGCATCTGCTCCCGCATGATGAATTTCTGCGGCTTGCCGGTGATCGTCATCGGCAGGGCATCGACGATCCGGATGTATCTGGGGATCTTGTAGTGCGCGATCTGGCCCTTGCAGAAGGCGCGCAGTTCTTCCCCGTCAAGGCTGGCTCCCGGTTTGGCGACCGCCCACGCACAGACCTCCTCGCCATATTTATCGTCGGGGACTCCGAACACCTGGACCTCCGAGATCTTGGGGTGGCTGAAGAGGAATTCCTCGATCTCGCGCGGATAGACATTCTCGCCACCGCGGATGATCATGTCCTTGACCCGCCCGACAATGGCGCAGAAGCCCTGCTCGTCGAATACGGCCAGGTCGCCGGTGTGCATCCATCCGTCCCGGATCGCCTCGGCGGTTTTTTCCTGGTCGTCCCAGTACCCCTTCATCACCGAATAGCCACGGGTGCAGAGCTCGCCGCGAACGCCGACCGGCACGATCCGGCCGTCATCATTGACGATCTTGACCTCCAAATGCGGGTGGACGCGACCGACCGTTTCGCAGCGCTTGTCGATCGGATCGTCGGTAAAACTCTGGAACGACACCGGCGATGTCTCGGTCATGCCGTAGCAGATCGTCACCTCGCGCATGTGCATCCGCTCCATCACCCTGTGCATCACTTCAACGGGACACGGCGCCCCGGCCATGATCCCCGTCCGCAGCTGCGTCAGGTTGCGTGGAGAACGGTCAAGCTCCTCGAGCATGGCGACAAACATGGTTGGCACGCCGTAGACGGCGGTGCAGCGTTCGGCTTCCAGCGCCGACAACGTCGCCACCGGATCGAAGGCTTCGCCCGGAAATACCATGGCGGCCCCCTTGCTGACGGCCCCCAGCACGCCCATCACCATGCCGAAGCAATGGTAGAGCGGCACCGGAATGCACAGCCGGTCGCTTTCGGTCAGCGCAATCCGGTCGGTGACGAAGCGGGCATTGTTGACGATGTTGTAATGCGACAGCGTGGCGCCCTTGGGGTGGCCTGTCGTGCCGGAGGTGAACTGGATGTTGATCGCGTCATCTGGGCCGAGTTCGGCGTCGATCGACGGCAACCGCAACTGCTGCGCCGGACCGCCCAGCGTTCTTACCCGGTCGAACGAGAACAGGCCCGGTTCGCCGGCCTCGCCAAGCACGATCACCGCGCGCAGGTGCGGCAGCCGTGCCGCCTGCAAGCGTCCCGGCTGGCAGGCCGCGATCTCCGGCGCCAGCGTCGTGATCATCTCGAGATAGTTGGAGGACTTGAACGCCCGCGCCGTCACCAGCGCCTTGCAGGCAACCTTGTTGAGCGCATATTCCAGCTCCGAAAGCCGGTAGGCCGGATTGATGTTGACCAGCACCAGCCCGATCCGCGCCGTGGCAAACTGGGTCAGCACCCATTCGTAGCGATTGGGCGACCAGATGCCGATGCGGTCGCCTTTCTCGAGCCCCATGGCGAGAAAGCCGGACGCCAGTTCGTCCACCGCCCGGTCGAACTCGTAGTAGCTCAGCCGAATGTCCTGTTGCGGACAGACGATCGCCTCGCGCGGGACGAACAGCGACACGGCCTCGCGCAGCAATTGCGGGATGGTCATGTAGCGCAAAGGCAGATGGGTGCTGCCGCGGACATAGGAAAGGTCGTTTTCCGGCGCCGTCGATTCCGCCGTTTGCGCGATGTCGGTCCGGCCGAAACCGGAAAGTCTTCCTGCCAGGCTCTCGTTCAGAATGGACATCGGCCTCCCCCTTACATGCTGCGCCAGTCTTCGCTTTGCTCAAAGGCATGCGCCGCCTGGTAGATCTTCATCTCGCCGAAACTCGGTCCCACCAGCATCATGCCGATCGGCAGGCCTTCGCTCAAGCCGCATGGTACACTCATGGCGGGCAGGCCGCCATTGAACGGTGCCGTATTGCCGATCATTTCGAAGGCCCGCTGGACATAGAGGCTGATCGAACAGTCCGCGGGCGGGATCTGCTGCGGCTTCATCGGCATGGTCGGCATCAAGAGCACATCGAAGCGCTTGAGCGCCTGGGTATATTTCTCGTTGACGCGGCGCATCAGATTCTGCGCCTTGCCGTAGAACCTGCCCCGGTACTGGGTCTGGAAATGCTCGCCAAGGAACATGCATGTCTTGAGAGAATGGCTGAGCTCGTCGGCACGATTGCGCCATTGGGCCATCTGGTCGATCATCGAAGGCAGAAACAGGCCGCGGTAATTGGTGCCGCCGGTGTTGCCGTGCATCATCTGATCCTGCAGGCCCTCGACGGTGATCGCCGTCCAGCAATCAACAGCGAGGGTGTGCTCAGGCACGGAGATTTCCTCGACCATGGCGCCCAGTTGCCTAAACCGGTTGGCGGCGGCCAGCACCTTCTCGTCGACATCCGCCTCGCTCTCGGGCCGGTGAAAACCCTCTTTCAGGATGCCGATCCGCAGCCCGTGCGCGCCGCGGCCAAGCGCCTCTGTGTAGCGGTAGACCTTGGGGTTGTACTGGCGCGGGTCGAGCCCGTCCTCGCCCGCCAGCACTTCAAGCAGAAGCGCGTTGTCGGCGACCGTGGAGGTGACCGGACCGACGTGATCGATGGTCATCTCCACCGGCATGATGCCGGTATAGGGCACCAGCCCGTGGGTGGCCTTCATGCCATAGACGCCGCAGGCTGAGGACGGCAGCCGGATCGAGCCTCCCTGGTCGCCCGCGATCGCCATGTCGACCTCACCGGTCGCGACCAGCGCTGCCGAACCGCTGGACGAACCATTGGCCATGTAGCCGCGCTTCCACGGATTGTGCACCGGCCCTTTGGCATTGGTGTGCGACCCGCCGGACAGGCAGAAATTCTCGCAATGCGCCTTTCCGGCGATGATGGCGCCGGCGTCCAGCATCCGCGTGACGATGGTGGCGTCGATCTCGGGCGTATAGCCCTCCATGATCGACGATCCGTTCATCATCGGCACGCCGGCAAGGCAGATCGTGTCCTTGAGCGCGATGCGCTTGCCGCGCAGCGGCCCGTCGGGTGCCCCGCGCACCTCTGTCTTGACATACCAGGCGTTGAGCGGGTTTTCCGATGGGTCGGGAAAGCGCCCCGGCGCGCGCGGATAGCGCACCTCCGGCAGATTGTCGGGAATGGCGTCGAGCCGGTCATAGGCCTGGATATAGGGCTCCATGATCTGGCTGTATTCGCTGAGTTCCGCGTCCGTCAGATTCATGCCGAAACGGCTCGCCATGGCGCGCATCTGCGAAAGGCTGGGGCGTTTGACTGTCATGCTTGTCACCAAAGGCTGGAGGGTGATGGGAGCAGGTTCGGTGCCTTGCTGCGGCCTCGCAGGCCTGGACGCCGGGCCGGACCCGGAATTAGCCGGCGCCGTCGCAGTGCCGCGGGTCGAACGCGCGGCGCCAAAACCCAGGAACTGGTCGACCTTGGCCTGATCGGCCAGATCCGCCTTGCCCAGTTCGCCGGCGATCCGCCCGCGTTCCAGCACCAGAACCCGGTCGGACAGATCGGCGATGAAATCGAAATTCTGCTCGACCAGCAGGATCGAGAGACCGCGCCGTTCGCGCAGGCGCAACAGGGTCTCCGACATCTCCTCGATGATCGAGGGCTGGATGCCCTCCGTCGGCTCGTCCAGCAGCAGGAACTCCGGATCGCCCATCAGGCTTCGGGCCAAAGCCAGCAGTTGCTGCTCGCCGCCCGACAGCGCGCCGCCCATCCGGTCGAGCAGCCGCGCCAGCCGCGGGAAGTCGGCGAGTACGGCTTCGATCACCTCATCCTCGCCGCCGCCGGAATAATCGTGCCAGGCAAAACGCAGATTGTCGCGCACACTCAGTTGCGGAAAGATCCCGCGTCCCTGCGGCACGTAACCGATGCCGAGCCCTGCCCGCTCATAGGGCGACAGGCGGGTGATCTCGACACCATGAAACCGGACCGCGCCCGAACTGGCCGGCAGGAATCCCATGATCGTCTTGAGCAGGGTGGACTTGCCCATGCCATTGTGGCCAAGAATGCCGACGACCTCGTTTTCCGCCACAGAGAATTCGATCCCGTGCAGGATCGGCACCTTGCCGTAGCCTCCCGACAGGCTCTTGAGATCCAGGCAGGTCTTCCGCTCCGCGGCCATCATCAGGCTTTCTTTCCCAGGTAGACGTTTCGGACCGTGGGATCGGCCATGACCCGGTCGACATGATCCTCCATCAGCACCGCGCCCTGATGGAACACGGTCACGGTGCTGGCGATCGAGCGGATGAACTGCATGTCATGTTCGACGATCACCACCGCCGCGGTGCGGGTCATTTCGCGGATGATGTCGCTCATCCGCTCCACATCGTCGGCGCTCATGCCGGCGGCGGGCTCATCAAGCAGCACCAGCCAGGGATCGCCGGCAACGACCAGACCCAGTTCGACCCGCTGCCGCTCGCCATGCGCCAGCCGCCCGAGTTCGGTCCGCGCGATCGGGCCAAGGGCCAGCCGCTCGATCACCTCCGACGCCTTGCGCAATGCATCCTGCATCGGCAGAAACCGCCGCGCCGCCATCCAGATGTTCTCATGAACATC
>JAHJUC010000462.1 GCA_018829385.1 Alphaproteobacteria bacterium | reverse complement strand
GCTTCCCTGATGTCGAAACCGGCAGCGGCAGGACCGGCGCAGGTGGCCGCGATATACTCGAGCCGCCCGAGCGCATAGGCCGCATAGCGCGAGCGCATCAGCGCCTCGGCCGTCGGCGCGGGTTCGCCCGCATGAAAGCGGCCGCAGCAGGCGGAAAGGTCGAGCATGGAGCCGCAGGGGCATGGGGGCATGGGGGTTTCCTTGGCGTCGATCCGGCAGGGGTTTCAGCATGCGGCTGGCTTGAAAGACGGAAGCAGCGCCCTGCGACACCCTTAAAACCAGCCCTTGCGCTTGAACCAGAGATAGGGGCCGAGGGCCGAGACGGCCATCACCGTGAGCGCTACCGGGTAGGCCCAGGGCTGGCTGAGTTCCGGCATGTCCTGAAAGTTCATGCCGTAGACGGTACCGATGAAGGTGGGCGGCAGGAAGATCATCGCCGCCACCGAGAGCACCTTCATCACCTGGTTCTGCTGCACCGAGATCAGGCCAAGCGAGGCGTCGAGCAGGAAGATGATGTTTTCGGAAATGAAATCGGCATGCTCGGACAGCGATTGCACGTCGCCGGCCATCGAACGGCAGCGCTGCTTGAGCGTCTTGTCGCCCATGATCTCCGGCAGGGTCTGCAGGAAGCTTGCGATGCGGGCCAGCGACATCAGGCTTTCGCGCACCTTGGCGACGGTGCGCTGATGGCCGGCGATGACACCGAGCGTGGCCTCGAGGTCGCGGGTCACGGCTTCCGGATTGCTGGCCGCGCCGCGCGAGAACACCTGGCTGGACAGCGCATCGATGCGGCGCGAGCGGTGTTCGAGCACCTCGGCGCTGCGGTCGATCATCGCCTCGAGCAGACGGGTCATCACATCGTGACCGCCGGCATTGGCAATGATTTCGCGATGCGCGAGTTCGCGGTGGGCGCTGGCGGCAAACATGGTGAAGGCCTTGGGCTCGGCATAGCGGATGGTGACCAGCCGGTTGCCGGTCAGCACGAAGCCGATGTCGGCGATCTCGGCGAAATCGCTGTCGGCCTTCCACACCACGCTGGCTGTAAGATAGACCGCCCCGTTCTCGATGTAGAGCCGGCTCGAGGGTTCGATGTCGCGCAATTCGTCGCGGCTCGGCACCTCGACGCCGATCAGCGCCTCGACCTGCGCCTCTTCCGCAGGCGTCGGATGCAGCATGTCGATCCAGCACACCGTTCCGGGCAGCGCCGCATCGTCCGTTGCGGGAGTGTCAAGACAGATGCCCTGACCGTCGTAGAGCCGGATCATAGGATCATCGTCCGGCCCGGCCGGCATCGAACACGTCATCGACCGGCACCTGCAGCGCGGTGGCCAGCTGGTTGGTCTTGCCGGCCAGCCCGATGATCGCCAGCAGTTCGCCGTACTGTTCTTCGGTCATGCCCTTGGCGCGGGCCGCCGCGGTGTGGGAATGGACGCAATAGGTGCAGTTGTTGGCGACCGAGACGGCGATGTAGATCATCTCCTTGGTCAAAGGATCGATCGATGACGGCTTGCCGACCACTTCCTTGACTTCCGTCCAGGTGCGCTCCAGCAGGGCCGGGTCGAAAGCCAGCCAGCGCCACATGTTGTTGATGAAGTCGGTCTTGCGTGTGGCGCGAATGTCATCGAACACCGCCTTGACGCGGGCATCGGATTCCAGATCTTCGGCGGGTACCAGGGTGGTCATGGTTTTTCTCGTTTCCTTTCAGTCCGGGATCGCGACCGGATCCCGGCTATAGCTTGTATCTGCGTTCCCAGAGCACCCGGGTGTTGCCCTGGTCGCCGTCGACATATTCGCCAGTGGCGGCTTCGCGCTGGATCACATTGGCGGCGGCCTGGGCAAACTCGAAGGCCAGCTGGTTGAGCCGTCCCGCCTTGCTGTAGGGCGGCGCTTTCGGCCCGCCGCCGGCTATGGTGATGGCGCCGTCATCGGTGCGGGTGATCGGCCCCGCCATGCCGACGGGAATTCCGGTGGCCATGTCATAGACCACGATGCTGGCGACGAACTGGGCGTTGTCGGGCCGCTTCTGGCCGTTGATGAAGACCTGGGCCCCGGTGAGCTGCTGCAGGCTGGCGCGGCTGCGGATGAAGACCGAGCCGATCGACACCACGGCCCGTGCCGGGCGTTGGCCGCGCATCAGCGGCGTGAACGCATCGCGCACATGCGCCTTGACGTTGTCGGAGATCGCCTGCTCCAGCGCTAGTTGCCTTTCATGCTGGTTGACCACGCCGAGGCGGGTTCCCAGCGCCCCGAGGTTGGACCCGGAAACGGACTGGCTGATATCGCTGTCGAGCTCCGCCACCAGCAGCGGCCGTTCGGCGCGGGAGAAATCGACATCGACCTGTGTGATCTGGAACTGCGCGAGATGGGACGGTTGCTGCTCCACCGGCACGCTCTCGCATCCGGCAAGCAAGACAGCCACCAGCAGGACGAGGTTCGCCGCCACCCATCGCCGTAGCACCTCACCGACATGCACCCCCATGACTTCCATCATCCCGACCGCTCCCCGTCTGCCAATCCTTCATATCTCCCATAGCGGAAACGGGCCGCTTGGGAAAGAATGGGATGGCCGGCCATGAAGCGTGAGGCGATTGTTCGCACGTCCGGCAACGGCTAATAAGGTATCGTTCATACCCCGCTCCTAGACTGTGCCCGCAGGCACTGGCGAAGCGTGGTGTCCGGCATGGAAACCCAGGTCGCACCTGCTTGAGCGCCCGCTCAAAATACCCTGCAATTTGATTGAAAGTGCCACCTTCTTGTCTTTAACGGATACTAATTTGATAAAATCACGTATTGCTATGAGTTGAAATCGGGAGAACCAGCATGGCAGACAAGCCAACCGTTACGCAGGCCATGATCGAGGCTTACGATGAGTATACCCATCTGACCCTCGACCGGCGCGGCTTCATGGAAAAGCTGACCAGGCTCGCGGGCTCGGGTGCTGCGGCTGCGGCGATCGCGCCGCTGCTTGCGGCCAACAGCGCGCAGGCCGCGATCGTGGCGCCGAATGATCGCCGGGTGTTGACTTCCGAGGTGAGATTCCTCGGAGCCACCGGCGTCATGGGCGGATACCTGGCCATCCCGGCATTCGCAACAGAACGGGTGCCCGGCATCATCGTTGTTCATGAAAACCGGGGCCTGAACGACCATATCCGCGATATCGCGCGGCGGCTGGCCCTGGAAGGCTACGCCGCATTGGCCGTCGATTTTCTTTCGCCGCTGGGCGGCACGCCGGTGGACGAGGATACGGCGCGCGAGATGGTGAGCGAGTTGAAACCCGCGGAAACCGTCGCCAATGCGGTGGCGGCAAGGGCCTGGCTGGCCGGTCACCCGCGGGCCACCGACCGGGTTGCGGCCATCGGGTTCTGCTGGGGCGGCGGGCTGGTCAACGACCTGGCGGTGGCCGATCCGGACTTGCGCGCCGGCATCGTCTATTACGGACGCCAGCCGGATACCGTCGACGTGCCGAAGATCCGGGCCGCCATGCTGCTGCATTACGCCGGCCTTGACGAGCGAATCAATGCCGGCCTGCAGGAGTACCGCTCGGCGCTGTTGAGCAATGACAAGGTGTTCGCCATCCATGTCTATCCGCGCGTCAACCACGCCTTCAACAACGACACGTCGGCGGCACGCTACAACAAGCAGGCGGCGGATCTTGCGTGGACGCGGACGCTGGCCTTTCTCAAGGGCACGATGTTCTGATCCGTCACGATATGGTGATGTCGGCCTGCCATGGTGGTCGCAATGACATTCATCGCCGGATTATGTGCGCAAATCCGGGTGGTGCAGCTTGCATTGGCGAAAACTGACGTTTACGCTTACGTTAACGTCATACATCCGGAGGATACACCGTGAACGATCTCGTCTCTCGCATCGCAACCAATGTCGGCATCGACCCCGAAACCGCGGCCAAGGCCGTCGGCGCCATCCTGGAATTCCTGCAGTCTGAAGGCCCGGCCGACAAGGTCAAGGAAATGCTGGCCTCCGTGCCGGGCGCCGCGGACCTGATCGCCCAGGCGCCGAGCGGCGGCATGCTGTCGATGGGCGGCGTCATGGGCCTTGGCCAGAAGCTGATGGGCCTGGGTCTCGGCATGGGCGACATTTCCAGCGTCGCCAAGGAAACCATGGGCTACGCCCGCGAGAACGGCGCCGGCGATTCCATCGACGAGATCGTCGCCTCGATCCCCGGACTGTCGCAGTTCGTCTGAGCGGCGCGGCGCGGTCCGGCGCCTGTCAGGTCACCAAGTGTTCAATCCGGCGATGTCCATCGCCGGATTTTTTCATGTGTTCGGCCGGGCGCGGGCGCATTCAAGCCCTGGATCTTGACACGCATCAAGGCAATTTGCCCGTTTCCGGGGTCTTCTGGTCTGGCTGACGGATCCAGCATGCGAGGCCTGACATCATGAACCGGAGACATCTTCTGTTTGGCGGCGGCGCCGCGGCCGCCTTGGGGCTTGGCGCCTATGCCGCCACGCGCGGCCCTTCCTACGATGCTGCGGCGGATGCCGTCTGGATGAGACAATCGCCGCAGCAGCTGAGCCAGCTGCACTATCTCGTGCACCACGCGACGCTGGCCGCCAACAGCCACAACACGCAGCCCTGGCTGTTTTCGGGCGGCGATGACCGGGTTGCGATCCGCCCGGACCTCGGCCGCGCCACGCCGGTGGTCGACCCGGACAATCATCATCTCTACGCGAGCCTTGGATGCGCGGCGGAGAATCTGGGCCTGGCCGCGTCGGCGCTCGGCCGGACCAGCGCGATCGACTTCCTTGCCGGCGAGGACGCGGTGAGAATAGGTCTTGGCGGCAGCGGCGCCGCCCCGGACCGGCTGTTCGAGGCGATCCATGACCGGCAGTGCACGCGCTCGGTCTACAACGGACGCGCGGTCGCGCCCGAAGACCTTAAAACCCTCGAGAGTGCGGCGCGGATTGCCGGCTGCTCGCTGATGCTGGTGACCGAGAAGCCGCGGATGGAACAGGTCCTCGAGCTGATCCTGGCCGCAAACGCCGCGCAGATAGCCGATCCCGCCTTTGTCGCCGAACTCAAACACTGGCTGCGCTTCAACGCGGCGGAGGCGATCCGGCATGGCGACGGTTTGTATTCGGCCTGTTCGGGCAATCCGACCATGCCGGGCTGGATCGCCAGGCCCCTGTTCGGACTGGTGTTCACAGCCGAGGCGGAAAACGCCAAATGCGCGGCCCAGGTGCGCTCCTCGGCAGGCTTTGCGGTGTTTGTCTCGGACAGGGACGACCCGGAGCACTGGGTTGGCGCCGGCCGCAGCTACCAGCGCTTCGCCCTGGCCGCGACCGCCCTTGGGATACGCCATGCGTTCCTCAACCAGCCGGTGGAAGTCGCGCGCTACCGGCCCGAACTCGCAGCGCTCGTCGGCATCGGCGACCGCCGGCCCGATCTCGTGGTCAGGTTCGGGTATGCCGACGCCATGCCGCGCTCACTCAGGCGGCCGGTCGGCGACGTGATTATGGACGGCCCGGCATGACGGACCACGACGGGAGGCCCTGATGACCAGCGCTCTCAAGGCGGGTTTTGGCTATTTCGCCGCGGTCTTCGCCGCCGGTTTCCTGCTCGGCGTCGCGCGGACGCTTCTGATTGCGCCATTGACCGGCGACCTCGCCGCGGTGGCGCTCGAACTGCCGCTGATCCTGACCGTCTCCTGGGTTGCCTGCGGCTGGGCGATCCGCCGCCATGACGTTAAGAGCGAAAGCGGAGACCGCCTTGTCATGGGCCTGACATCGTTCGTTCTGCTGATGGTGGCGGAGCTCGCCGTCTCGACGCTGGTCGCCGGGCGGAGCCTTGATCAGCACTTGGCGCTCTACAGCAGCGCGCCGGTGCTGCTCGGCCTGTGCGGCCAGCTTGTCTATGCGGCGTTGCCGCTCATGCGCTTGCGTTGAGACAAGGGCGCCTGCGCTGAGGCAAGGGAGTTCATGGAAAAGCAGCGGGGCGCGGCCGTCCCCACAGCCGGCCGGCCCCGCGCTCCTCCCATCCACGGCTCTGAGCCAATACAAGTCCCGCTGCCCCGAAACGTCGACGAAATCCGGGCCCGGGAACCGCTGCGTCAGGCCGGGCGGATGGCTTTGTCGAGTTTGGCTGCGATCAGCCAGGCAACCGGCAGGGCCACCAGCGCGCCCAGCGCCGCAGCAACCGAGATGGACATTGCATCCATCCGCTCCATTGTCAGCGCGGCCACGACGAAACTGCCCGCCAGCATGCTGCCGACGATGATGTAGACCATTGCCGCAAGCTTAAGCATGATTGTCTCCTGTTTTCCCGGTCCAGCGGCCAGAATGGCCGCGGCGTCCCCTGCGACGCAAACTAGACCGGAGAGCAACGGAAGATTTTGATCTGGCTCAACCGAAATG
>JAHJUC010000053.1 GCA_018829385.1 Alphaproteobacteria bacterium | reverse complement strand
GCCGATCACGACAATCATCAGCAGCGCGCTGACAAAGGCGCCAAGCAGGCCGAGCCAGAAGGTGCGGATCGCCCAGGTGTAATGGCTTTCGAGCCAGGCTTCGGATTTGCCGCGATTGAGATGGGCCAGCACGATGCCGACAAGTCCGGACACCCCGATGACGAAACTCGCGAGATACAGGATGTAGATCACCTGCAGATTGGTCTTGCCGGGCTCGAGCCAGCGGTCGGTCTGGCGGGGTTGGGGGGATTGATCCGGATTGCTCATTGCCTGCTCCTTGTTCGGAAGAGTTTGCATTTCCCTATGAGTCTGGAAGCCTATCACATCCCGGCAGTCATGCGTCCCGGATTGAGCACACCGGCCGGATCGAACTGATCCTTGATCCGCCGCGCCAGGGCTTCGAGCGGTTTTGGCTGCGGCTCGAACACCGGAACAGAGGCACGGGTGGCGGCATCCGCCCGGACAAGGGTGGCATGGCCACCGCCCAGCGCCTTGAGGTACTGGCGGACGAGATCGGCTTCCGGATCGGCCTCCATGCGCAGCCAGACCAGCCCGCCCTGCCAGTCGTAGAAGGCATCGACACCGGTCTTGAGCCGGAGGGCTGCGACCAGCTGATGGCCGGCGGATGGCGCCACCGACACTTTCCAGACAGGCTTTCTGGTGCCGTCCGCAAAAGGCGTCACGTCACGGACATCGCGCCACAGACCAGACGACACGTCCCCTTCCAGCACGGATACCGTGCCGCGGCGGCTCATTTCCGCGACCAGCCGCCCGGTGCGCACCTCGACCGAGGGCGCCAGCCCCTCAAGCCGCAGAACCGTTGCCGGGCCGCCCTTGAGACTGCCGCCGGCAAATTTGTGAATGACGCTTTCGGGCAGGTGCGCCGCGCCGGAAACCTCGACCGACATCGCAAGTGCGGCGGCCATGGCTTCGGCGGCTTGCGCATCGTTGAGCCCGGAGACGGCGATGGTGACGGCCGTTTCAGGCCGCGGCAGCACCTTGAAGATGACCTCGCTCAACACCCCGAGCGTGCCCCAGGAGCCGGCCATCAGCTTGACCAGATCGAGGCCGGTGACGTTCTTCATCACCCGGCCGCCGCTCTTGACGATTTCGCCGGAGCCGTTGACGAAACGGACGCCGAGAAGATTATCGCGCGCCGCGCCCGCGGAAATCCGCCGCGGTCCGGAGATGTTTCCGGCGAAGACGCCGCCGATGGTCGGCTCGCCGCTGGCGGCAAGAAGCGGACGATGATCCATCGGCTCGAAAGTCAGCATCTGGTTGCTGTCCGCCAGCGCCGCCTCGATCTCGGCGAGCGGGGTACCGGCACGGGCCGCCATCACCAGCTCGGACGGATCGTAATTGGTGATGCCGCTCAATCGGGCCACAGACAGAACAGAAGCGGACTGCACGGGACGGCCCAGATCGAGCCGGGTGCCGCCTCCCCTCACCTCGATGGGACGGCGCGCCTCAGACGCCTCGAGCACGATCCGGGCGACCTCTTCCTCGCTGCCGGGATACTGGATGTCGGTCGTGCTCATGCTGCTGTCCTGTCATCGCCGGCAGCACTCTGGTTACCCGGTTGAGAGCCGTTTCGGCCTTCCAGCGGAAACACCTTGGAAGGATTGAGGATCCATTTCGGATCGAAGGCGGCGCGCACCCGCATCTGCTGGGCCAGATCGGCATCGGAATACTGGTGACGCATCAGATCGCGCTTTTCGATGCCGACGCCATGTTCCCCGGTCAGGCAGCCGCCGGCATCGACACACAGCTTGAGAATGTCGTTGCCGGCCATTTCGGCCTTCAGGCTTTCTTCCGGATCGTTGGCGTCAAACAGGATCAGCGGATGCATGTTGCCGTCGCCGGCATGAAACACGTTGGCGACCCGCAATCCGTAGCGGTCGATGATCTCGGAGGTCTTTTCGAGCACATGCGACAATTGCCCGAGCGGCACGGTGCCGTCCATGCAGATGTAATCGGCGATGCGGCCCGTGGCGCCAAAGGCCGACTTCCGGCCTTTCCAGATCAGCGCAGCCTCGGTTGCGGACTGGCTTTCACGGATGGTCTTGACGCCGTGCTTGCGGGCGATCTCGATGATGCGCTCAAGCATGGCGTCCATCTCAGCATCGGAGCCCTCGACCTCGACGATCAGCAGCGCCTCGACATCCATCGGGTAACCGGCATGGGCGAAGGCCTCGCAGATCTCGATGGCCGGTTTGTCCATGAATTCAATGGCGACCGGAATGATGCCCGCGCCGATGATGTCGGTGACGCAGGCGCCGGCGGCAACCGAGCTTTCAAAGCCAAACAGCACCGGGCGGGCGCCCTCGGGCTTGGCGATCAGCCTGACGGTCGCCTCGGTGACGATGCCGAGCTGGCCTTCCGATCCGCAGATCAGGCCAAGCAGGTCATAGCCCGCCGCATCCAGCGCCTTGCCGCCGATCTCGACGATGGAGCCATCGAACATGACCATCTTGACGCCAAGCAGGTTGTTGGTGGTCACGCCGTATTTGAGGCAATGGGCGCCACCGGAATTCATGCCGATATTGCCACCGATG
>JAHJUC010000461.1 GCA_018829385.1 Alphaproteobacteria bacterium | reverse complement strand
GGAAGATGGACCATCATGATGCGCAGCCAGCTGCGGCATCCGGCAAACAGGGGACGGCAACTCACGTGAGCGATTTTCTTCAGGACCGTTTGAAGGTGGGCCTTCTGGCGATCGCGCTTGCCGGACTGATTGCAGGCCTTGGATTGAGCTTCGCCGGTTTCGCCGGCGCCGCGGATCTCGCATGGTCGGCAGGCGTCGTTCCGGTGCTGGCAGGCCTTGTCTTCGAGATCGTCAGGAGCCTCCGAGCCGGCGAAGTCGGGCTCGACATCGTTGCCGTGCTGTCGATGTCGGCCGCGCTGGCCTTTGGCGAGACACTGGCGGCGGCAGTGGTGGCGCTGATGTATTCGGGCGGCACGTTGCTCGAAAGTTTCGCCGAGGGCCGTGCGCGCCGCGAGATGCAAAGCCTGTTGTCGCGGGTCCCGCGCACCGCGTCACGGCGCCTGGACGGCACCCTGGAGGAAGTGCCGCTGGACGCGATCGAGCCGGGCGATCTGCTGCTCATCCGGCAAGGCGACGTCGCGCCCGTCGATGGGCTCGTCGCCAGCGACAGGGCGATGCTCGACCAATCGGCCCTGACCGGCGAATCGCTTCCGGTGCGGCTCGAGCGCGGCGCCGAGGTGATGAGCGGATCGACCAATGCCGGAGAGGCTTTCGACCTGCGGGCGACCCGTGAGGCGCGGGACAGCACCTATGCGGGCATCGTCAGGCTGGTCGAGACGGCGCAGAAATCCAAGGCGCCGATGGCGCGGCTGGCGGATCGCTATTCGCTGGTGTTCCTTGCCATCACGGTGGCGATAGCCTTTGCCGCATGGTGGCTCACGGGTGATCCGATCCGGGCCGTCGCCGTTCTGGTTGTCGCCACGCCGTGTCCGCTGATCCTCGCAGTGCCGGTGGCGCTGGTGGCGGGCCTCTCCCGGGCCACGCATTTCGGCGTGCTGATCAAGGGTGCGAAGCCGCTCGAGCAGCTGGCGCGGATCAGGACCCTGATCCTCGACAAGACCGGCACGCTGACCGACGGCAGGCCGGTGATCGTGGCGATCGAGAGCTACGGCGACCTGCCGGAAGCGGAGGTGCTGCATTTCGCCGCTGCGCTCGACCAGGGATCGAAGCACCCGATCGCACAGGCCCTGGTGGCGGAAGCGCAGGCGCGCGGCGGCACCCTGCCGTTTCCGGAAAACCTGGTCGAGACACCGGGCGAAGGCATTTCGGGGACCATCGGCGGCAGGAAGATCGCCGTTGGCGGATCGGGCTTCATCGCCGCGAAGCTCGGTCTGCCGTTGTCGCCGGCCAGGAAGGCGGAAACCGGCGAGGTCATGGTTGCGCTTGCGGTGGATGGCGAGCCGGCGGGGCATATCATCATGGCCGATACGCTGCGGGCGGGCACGGCCGAGATGCTGGCCGGACTGCGCAACCGCGGCATCGAGCGCATCCTGCTCGCCACCGGCGACCGCCGCGCGGTGGCCGATGCCGTGACAGAAGGCCTCGGGCTTGATGCCGTGCGCGCCGACCTGACCCCGGATCAGAAGGTTCTGCTGGTTCTCACCGAACGCAAGAACGGCCCGGTGATGATGGTAGGCGACGGCGTCAACGACGCGCCGGCGCTGGCCGCGGCCGATATCGGCGTGGCCATGGGCGCCCGCGGGGCCGCGGCATCGGCGGAAGCGGCAGATGTGGTGCTTCTGGTCGACCATCTCGACCGGCTGCTGTCCGGGCTGGAGATCGCCCAGCGGGCGCAGCGGATCGCGCTTCAGAGCGTCGCCGTCGGCATCAGCTTGTCGGTGGCCGGGATGATTGCGGCAGGCTTCGGCTACCTGACCCCGGTCGAGGGCGCGCTGCTGCAGGAAGTCATCGATGTCGCGGCAATCCTGAACGCGCTCAGGGCACTGAGGATCAAGCCGTCAGCCGCCGGCGCCGGCGCCGCGCCGCACCTGCCGGCACAGTCTGGCTGACCCCGGTTCCGGCCACCTCGAAGCCGGCCGACCCGGACAAAACAGCCGGAGCCCCTCTGCCCCGGCCCGGGACCCGGGCCTCGCCGGTCGATCCCCCGGCTTTTCGGCAAGGACGGCGCGCACCTCCCCTTGCATCCTGACCTGCCAGTCGCCATTGTCTCTCAAGGAGTGGGAGTAAGCTCATCACATGACTTGGAAATTCAGTTTCATTGCCTCATCGGCGCCCGACGCGCAGGCGGCAGCGGCCCACCTCGCGGCGCTTTACGGCAATACCCGCCAGCAGGACGCCGACGTCATCGTGGCGCTGGGCGGTGACGGCTTCATGCTGCAGACCCTGCACGAGCAGATGAACAGCGGCCGGGCGGTCTACGGCATGAACCGCGGCTCGGTCGGCTTCCTGATGAACGACTATTCGGATGAAGACCTGCCGGGCCGGATAGACGCCGCGGTGGAAAACATCATCCGCCCGCTCGAAATGACCGCGAAGGACAGGCATGGCGCAACCCACAGGGCGCTCGCCATCAATGAAGTCTCGCTGCTCAGGCAGAGCTACCAGGCGGCCAAGCTGCAATTGTCGATCGACGGCCAGGTGCGGATGGAAGAACTCATCTGCGATGGCCTGATGGTGGCGACGCCCGCCGGATCGACGGCCTACAACCTGTCGGCCCACGGCCCCATATTGCCGCTCGATGCGCAGTTGCTTGCGCTGACGCCGGTGAGCCCGTTCCGGCCCCGGCGCTGGCGCGGCGCGCTGCTGCCCAACAAGGTGACGGTGACCATCGAAGTGCTGGAATGCGACAAGCGTCCGGTCAACGCGGTGGCCGATCATGTCGAAGTCAAATCGGTGACCCAGGTACAGGTGGCCGAATCCAAAGAATCGACCACCCGGATTCTGACCGATTCCAGCCATTCATGGAATGACCGCATATTGGCCGAACAATTCCTCTACTGAGTCGAAACGAATGGAGGTTGCGTGATGATCCGTAGACTATCGAAAGTGGCTCTGGTGCTCGCCTGTCTCGCTCCGGCCCTGCCTGCAGCCGGGTTTACCCAGGAAGCGGCGGAACTTGCCGGTGGGTTGTCCCCCCGCATCCTGTTCGTCACCAGCGGCGGCTATTGGGAAAAGGCCGAGGAAGGTTCGCAGCAGCGCGGCTATTACCGCTTGATCGCCATACGCGGCGAAGACAACCGCTCGCTCGTCGAGCTCCAGCACATCGCGCTGACGCCCGACGGACCAGAGCTTCTGACGAGCACAGGCGTCGAGGAGATCAACAGTCTCGGCGCTTACGTCACCGATATCAGACCCGAAGATTCAACCGGGACCGCCACGCAGCAGGGCTTCGGCGCCTATATCTACCTCAAGACCGCTCCCAATGTGGTCGAGCCCGAAACCTGGGTTCTCTACATTGACGATGTCGGCGATGTCCAGGTGGAGCGATCGAGCAACTAGCTGCGAACTTTCATTAGGTTGTCCATTCGGACCGGATCGAGGACGGCGGATCAGTCGATGTCGGCGACGTCTTCCGCACCGCCATAGACGCGCTGCGCAAGGGCAGCTTCCATGAACTCGTCGAGGTCGCCGTCGAGCACGGCCTGCGGGTTGGTGCTTTCGGTGCCGGTGCGCAGATCCTTGACCAGCTGGTAGGGCTGAAGAACGTAGGAACGGATCTGGTGGCCCCAGCCGATCTCGGTCTTGGACGCAGCTTCCTCGTTGGCCGCTTCCTCGCGCTTCTTCAGTTCCGCCTCGTAGATCCTGGCGCGCAGCATGTCCCAGGCCTTGGCGCGGTTCTTGTGCTGCGAACGCTCCTGCTGGCACTGGACGACGATGCCGGTCGGATTGTGGGTGATGCGGACTGCGGAATCGGTGGTGTTGACGTGCTGACCGCCGGCGCCGGAAGCGCGGTAGGTGTCGATGCGGCAGTCGCTCTCGTTGATGTCGACATCGATCGTGTCGTCGATCACCGGATAGGTCCAGATGCTCGAGAACGAGGTGTGACGACGGGCCTGGCTGTCATAGGGCGAAATCCGCACCAGGCGATGCACGCCCGATTCGGTCTTGAGCCAGCCATAGGCGTTGTGCCCCTTGACCAGCAGCGTCGCCGACTTGATGCCGGCTTCCTCGCCGTCATGGATTTCCAGGAGCTCCACCTTCATGCCGTGCTTCTCGGCCCAGCGGGTGTACATGCGCAGCAGCATGTTGGCCCAGTCCTGGCTTTCGGTGCCGCCGGCGCCGGAGTGGACTTCGAGGTAGGTGTCGTTGGCATCGGCCTCGCCCGACAGCAGCGATTCGATCTGCTGGCGGGTGACTTCCGTGCGGAGCTCCTTGAGCGCGGCCTCGGCCTCGAAGACGATGCTGGCATCGCCCTCCTCCTCGCCCATCTCGATGAGTTCGAGATTGTCGGAGAGCTGGGATTCGAGGCGCTTCAGCCCGTTGATGGAATCATCGAGATTCTGGCGCTCGCGCATCAGCTTCTGGGCTTCCTGCGCGTCATTCCAGATCGATGGATCCTCAGCCTTGGCGTTCAGCCATTCCAGACGTTTCTGGGCAGGTTCCCAGTCAAAGATGCCTCCTCAGCAGGCTTATGGCCTGCTTGATTTCGTCGACAACGACCTGGGTTTCTGCGCGCATTGTTCTCTGGTTCCATGCTGTTGTGTGGCAAGCATCCTTGCCGAAGCGGGCGGACCATAAGGTCCGCTCCGCGCGATGTAAAGGCGTCGAGGGCGCCGATTTTTTTGGTCAGTAGAGCCCGCCAACACCGTTGACCACGGCCTGGTTGGCCTGCGGCGATATGGTGGTGATGGCGTCGCCGGTGGCGAATTCCTCAAGTCCGATGACCGAGTAGACGTCAGACGGTCCGGTGCCGGGCTTGAATGCTTCCATGATCACATCGCCCTCGCCTTCAAACGCCTGCATGCCGGTCTTGCGGTTGATGGCGATCAGCTTCATGCCCTGCGGAACACGGAAATCGGCCGGCCTGGTGCCTTCGAGCGCGCCCTGCATGAATTCGTTGAACACGGGGGCAGCCAGCGCACCGCCGGTGGAGCCGCGGCCCATCGGGGTCGGATTGTCAAACCCGATGAACACGCCGGCCACCAGGTCGGCGGTGTAGCCCATGAACCAGGCGTCCTTTTCCTCGTTGGTGGTGCCGGTCTTGCCCGCGGTCGGACGGTCGAGCTTGATCTTGCCGGCGGCCGTGCCGCGGGTCACCACGCCCTCCATCATCGAGGTGATCTGGTAGGCCGTCATCGGGTCGAGCACCTGCTCGCGGGTATC